>CAKZQZ010000040.1 GCA_937142855.1 uncultured Alphaproteobacteria bacterium
TCTTTTGTATTTGAAAACCATTGATTAAAATTTTCATTGGGCTTTGAGGTTAACATATAACCAAGAGAACATAATACGATTACATTAAATACTAAAAATTTCATTTCTTCACCTATTTGCTTAATAGTTTGGGGGATGTTTTAAGAGAATGAACAGTGAAATGTTCATAAATTATAATTAAAATACTTCTTAACAAGCCTGACAAAGGTAAACCTATTACTGAAGTCATAAAAGCCATACTAAATTGTTGAGTTAATTTAGAAATAGTTTGATTGATTGTATCAATATCTAATTTAGATGATGATAACTCACCAATACCAAGACTTATTCCAAGAAGAGTGTAAGTCAAAGCTAAGGTGGAAATCAAATTAGATACTTGCAAACCTGTTTCAAACCAAAATTTTCTTCTTCTATTTTCACAATTATTAATATTTATAATACTTATAATAGCCATAAAAGTTAGGAAAGCTGTTATAATTAAAAAGCTATAGCCTAAAGTTGATATTAGCCATTCAAATACAAAAGAAGGATTAGCATCTGAATAACCTACATATACAAATAGGATTAAAACTATACCTCCTAAGAAAATACTTATGGCTTGAGAAGATTGGTTAAACCCTATCAATAAATAATTAATCATCTTCTAGAGACCCTAGTATTCATAATATTATCTGTTGTTAAGCCGATTTTTTCAAACCAAGTAATTGATAATGGTTTATTTCTTTCAAATGAGTTATGCACCAAGAAGGTTAAATCAAAATCCTCAAAAGCCCTTATTGTATGGGTGTCTGGATTTTTATTTATTTGTTTATTATTAATTGTCATCCTCTCTAAATCTAATAATTTCATTTTTGATTTTTCTAATTTTTTCTTCCTTTCTGCTATTGAAATTGTCTTATCTAAAATGAGATTTAATGTCTTTGCTCTTTCTCTTTCAAGAGGCCCGATTGGGCTTGCATTCGCATATGAAGAAGCCACAAATGATATTAACAAAGTTAGTTTAGCTATTGATTTATACATTTTTTTTCCTTTCTTATAATTTTGTAAAAATATCTATTACGTTTTCTGGATCATTATAATTTTCACCTGAGGTGAAACTTCCATCTAACTTTTGATTTATTCCTGAAACATTTTCAGCTAAATTCATGGCATCTAGAGCTACAATTTTAGCCATATAACTCATCATCTGCTCTTTCATTTCTAAAACAGCAATTTCTGTTTCAATGTTGTATATATAATTTGAGATCGCCTCTAATTTATTATCAGAGTTATTCGAAAGCACACTTTTTTCATTCATTGGATGGTTTTTTATCGCTATTTTGAGCTTTTCTATTGCGTTTTTGTTAGTTTTATATTGTTTAAAATACTTACTTTTTTCGTTAATATTTAGCGACGTTTTCTCTATTATTTTTAAATCAAGTTTCTGCGCCCTTTCTAGAGCTTTACTTTTATTATTCAAAAAAGCACTCTGATTTACCTTATTTTTATTTGTATATTTGATATTATTTTTTATTTTTTCAAAGAAAGCTTTTTTAGTCTCAAGTTTCTGTCTCTTCATGATTATAAGATTATTCATATCCTTGATATAATCTCGTTTGTTAAGAATAATCTGGTGTTTAATTTCTAAAGTTTCATCTTTTGAAGCGTTTGGTAAGAAAGAATTAAGTTCATTGATTTTATCAATTTTACTTTTTATCTTATTATCTGTAACTCTTAAGTTTGTGGCTAGTATAGAGGTTTTAAAGTCGTTATTTAAAACTTTATTCAAATGCTGAGGTGGCAAAACAAACATTTTCTCAACAATTTGAGGTTTCCAGTCCCCTCCACTTACATTAGCTAGTGCTGGAAATGATGCAAATAAAGTAGGAGTTATAATCAAGAGTAATTTTATAGTATTTTTTTTCATTTTTAATTCCTTTTAGTTTTTAGACCAATAATTAATACGTTTTAACTCAGATCTAATAACTCGATTATTATTTGTGAGAGCAAATTTACCTGAAATCTTAGGAGCGCTATGATTTAAGATTGTCTCAATATTCTCAATGAAACTTGAGCCATCCATATAGATCAAATCTTTTTCAAAAGTATTTTTGTAATCTTTCAGATTTAATGAAGCCTGAATGAGGTTACCCGCCTTAATATAGTTTTGGATACTAAGTGCGATGTTCTGCATCCTCTCAACCTCGTTTATCATGTATGGATTGCCTTTAATCAGCAAGTCACAATCACTTAAAATTTTAGCGCTTTTATTATATAAGCTCTCTGCTTCTTCATTCTTTGTTGCAGCAATTCTGTCAAAATTTCTTCCATCTTCAATACAGCTGGTATAATTTCTTATGTTATTACTGAGTTTAATGTCTTCTAATTTTGTTTCTATTGAAGCACTTTGTTGATTGTCGATAATATTACAACTTATAAGAGATAAACTTGTAATACCTACCAATATAAATTTTTTATAAATATTTTTCATATTTCAATTCCTATTCTGACTAGTTTAAATAAATAATGTCGTGTACAGAGTATGGTGTGGAAGATTGAATGTTAATTATTCCTCTTTTTGTCCTCACTCTAAGATTATAATGAGAAAAGTGATTAACTCTTTTATTCTTATAAAATGTTTTCTCCTGACATGTTTCTGAGACATAACTTGATGAATTATCAGTTGCCATCATTGACCCAAACAAGGCACCTATAGTACCAGCACCATGGACATCGCTTAATTTGTTGCCAATGACACTGCCAATCAATCCACCAACTGCCATGTTGGCAAAGTTATTGGGATTTCCATGTCTGGATTTTTGACATACGACCCTTGTATATGGCTCTGAGTAATTCGATGTGACGTTTACTGGATTTACGCCAATGACAACACCCCACCTAGATTTAAATTGCCCAGCAAGCGATAAACTTGCATTAGAAAATATGATTGTTATGGTGATAAATATTAATTTTTTCATTGTTAATCTCTTTATTTGTTTTTTATAATTTTGTTATGGAAATTTTTGTGAGATTTTTGTTTGTTTTTAGAATTATGAGTAAATTATTTTATTTTTTTTTATTAATTGTTTTATATTCTCAAACAAGTATTGCCCAAGCTAATGAAGGCAATAAAAAAATTGAGAGCTTTTTAAAATCCAAAACTTTTTTAAAAAAAATACATCAAGAAAGTCCAGTAACTTTCTATTGCCAATGTAAATATAATGCTAATAAGCCAAATTGGGAAAGCTGTGGTTTTCGCCCTCGAAAAGATAAAAAAAGGGCCTCTAGAATTGAATGGGAACATGTTTTACCAGCGTCATATTTTGGTATCAAGTTTAATGCTTGGGCAAATGGTCATCCCCTCTGTGTTAGTAGCAAAGGAAAAATATTTAAGGGAAGGAAATGCACCGAAAAGGTACATGAACTATATAGATATATGCAAGCTGACTTATATAACCTACAACCAGCTATTGGTGAGGTTAATGGTATAAGAAGTAATTATCAAATTGGAGAGATTGAAGGAGAAGAAAGAAAATTTGGTAAATGTGATATAGAAATAAAAAATAAAAAAGTTGAACCCACTCCTAAAATTCGTGGTGATATTGCAAGAACTTACCTATATATGGAACAGACTTACCCGCAGTATGTAAAATTTAATCAATCAATTAAAAAACTTATTATAAGATGGGATCAAGAAGATCCGGTAGACGCATGGGAATGTAAAAGAGCAATTTTAATTTCTAATATACAAGGTAACACTAATAGAATTCTTCAGAACCGATGCTCTAATAAAATTAAAATTGGTAACACTAATCTCAATATTAAAAAAACAGATCAAAACGATAAAATAGATAAGGGTAAATAGAAAAAGCTCTATAAAAATGCTAGTCCTAATAAAAAAAGTGCTTTTACAGGAAATGGAACTAACAATAGTTTCAAATAATTTAAAGGTAAGTTAAATTATTTTTTCGAGAAACATCTATTCCTCTCATATGATAAATTTTTCTATCTGAATATTTGCTTGCATTTAATTTTGAAAACATTTTTTTTTCTTTAACCATTTGGTGATCAAAAAAACTTGTAGTAGGCATAAAGCGCATTGTAATAGCCCTCCTTGATTTAGAAGAGTTGTTTGCTTCAGACCCATGTACTAAATAAACATCATGAAGTGAAATCTGACCCCTTTTTAAAATTAGATTAACGGCTTCATTCTCATTAAACTCTTCTTTATTTAATTCTTGATTTAAAGTTAGATTTCTATCTTCGTTTAGATTATGAGATTTTAACCTTTGATCTATGTGCGACCCTTTAATAAATCGCAAACATCCATTTTCAATGGTAGCATCATCTATAGCCAACCACACTGTGCAGGTTGCTAATGGTTTAATTGGCCAATATTGACCATCTTGGTGCCATGGAGTTGCATGGCCATTAAGAGCGGGTTTTGCAAAAAAACTTGAATTCCATAGAGCAAAGTCAGGACCTATTAGTTGTTCAACATAATCTAAAATTGTTTCATTTTTACAAAACTCTAAAAAACCTTCATCATAGGATAATACTGCAGGGCAATAGTTTTTAAATTCGGGAAATTTAGCTAAAAGTTTATTATGTCTGGATTCAATTTTTTTTAAAACTTCTTCTGGCATAGAAAAATTAGGGACAACATATCCGTCATTTTTATATCTATTAATTTCATCCTTAGTTAACATTTTTTTATTCCTATTGATCCTTATTATTTAGATTCATTTAACTTTTTATAAACTATCAATATGAAATTTTTATTTTTTTAAAATTTAAAGTTTATCTTTTAATAAATTCATCAAGTATGTTATTTTTTTTTTATGTTAATAGATGGCTTACAGTATTGCAATTGGTCTGAAAAAATATTTAGAGAATGGCGTGCCTCTAATATAACAGCTGTTCACGTTACAATCTCATACCACGAGCAATTTAGAGAGACAGTTTCTAATTTTGAAAAATGGAACAATTGGTTCGAAAAGTTTCCTGACTTGATCATGCCTGCCTATTACGCACAAGATGTCGAAACTGCAAAGACCCTAAATAAAACAGCGGTAATATTTGGATTTCAAAATCCTTCCCCAATTGAAGATGATATTGGCCTTGTAGAAATACTTCATAGGCTTGGTGGAAGATTTATGCAGCTTTCCTATAATAACCAATCCTTATTAGCAACTGGTTGTTATGAGGCTAACGACCCTGGAATTACTAGAATGGGCAAAGAAGTTATTAAAGAGATGAATAGGGTTGGAATGGTAGTAGACATGTCTCATTCTTCTGAGAGATCTACTTTTGAAGCAATGGAAATATCAAAAAGACCGATCGTAATAAGTCATGCTAACCCTTCTTTTTGGCATCCAGCTAAAAGAAACAAATCAAACGAAATATTATTAAAATTATCTGAAACAAATGGTTTCCTTGGCTTTTCATTATATCCACACCATTTAAATAATGGCAGTAATTGTAAGCTAGAGGATTTTTGTACAATGATTGCTAAAACGGCTGATTTAATGGGAGTGGATCATATCGGTTTTGGTTCAGATTTATGTCAAGATCAACCTGATTCTATAGTTGAATGGATGAGGGTTGGTAAGTGGACTAAAGAAATAGATTATGGTGAAGGATCTGCCTCTAATCCTGGGTTTCCTGAGATGCCTAATTGGTTTAAAGACAATAGAGACTGGTATAATATTATACAAGGGTTAAAAAAAATTGGCTTTAACGATGAAGAAGTTAAAAAAATTAAAGGTGAAAACTGGTTAAATTTTTTTAAAAAATCATTTACTTCTATTTCAAAATGAACATTTACCAATCAAAAATAAATTTTAATGATGACTTCCCTCTGAGACATCCAGCAGATGTTATGAAGTTAGATAGGTTAGGAAGCTTTCATCAAACACGTTTATCCTTTTCACGCCAATTAATCGATGAGCTAATTTCAAATAATTGGAAAACTGAAATTATAAAATGGAATATTAATTCCATAGGTACTGGCAAAGCTGTCATAAAAATATCTTCAAAACAAAGAATTTATTCTCTTGTAGTTTTTTGTCATCAAATAAATGATGATGAAAGAAGTGACAGGGTTATTGCTGAAAAGTGGGATATGACTTTTTCACTTTTTTTAGGAATTCCATCTAAAGAAGAATTAGATGAAATGTCAAAAAACTTAAAAATACAAGAATTAGGTAGGCACCTTCCTAAACAATTAACCCTTAGTAGAGCCAACAAATCAGTAAGAGTTTTTAATTCAGTTTTAAATAATTTATCAGAAGGAAAACAACCTGATAAGAAAATGATTAACAATATTGGCTATCTTGTGAGAACAACAGCTGTATATGGCAATGGTAAATTTGGCATTGCTGATTATTTACCTGAAACAAATGACAACCCCTTAAACAAGCCTTTTCAGGCAGAAATGTTAACGGTTTATCTAATTAGATATTTTTCAATAGAACTAGTTAATTATTTAGCTAAAGAAAAAGGAAAAGATAAATCTATTACTTTATCAAATGAAATTTCGAAACATGTTGGTGTTGGAAATGCAACAGGTTTAGGAATGGCACCATTTTTAATTAATCATCAAAAACTCATACATAAATGGATACAGGCTCGCGAAACAGCCATTTCGAGGGTGTTGTCTATAAAAAAATTGAGCACATATAATCAAACTAAAATTTTTAATCTTATCGAAAGAGCGTATTTATATACAACACAATGGAATGTAGATGATGTAATTCAATTCAAAAGGATAAACGTCCTTAGAAAAGAACTAAAAGATATTTCAAATAATAAAAGTTTAAATGGCCTTTTGAATAACGATTACCCACTACAAAATGTTTATTTACATTTTATAAATAAAATAAGTATCGAAACTCAAGAAATTCTTAATTCAATATTTATTGAACCCTTTCCTGAACTATTAGACGATTTAACCAATGAAATGGGAACTGATGAACAAAATACTGTTGCAATAGGTTATAAAGTTAACGAATTAATAAAAATTATCAAAGATAAATATAGTTGGGCCCTAAAAATTGATATTATGAACCCTGATGAAAATTTTTATTTTTGGTATACCTCTCAAGCTAAATTAGAGCCAAGATTAGGTGCTACACAAATAGATCATGGTAAAGAAAAGCAACTACCCTTTGATATCCCTCAACAAGTCCAAAATGGACTAAAAATTCTGACAAAGTTACCAGACGACATGACAGGAGCTGAAGCTATGATACTTCATCCTGAAATAAGAAATATTATAAAAAGAGTAATTATTAATGAGAATTTTCCGTTTAGCGAAATACAAAACAATTTAGTCGGTAAAAAAGTTAGACCTATAGACTTACTTAGATGTAAATTAAGTTTTTTTGGAGCTACTAAATATGATCCTAAATCAAACTTATGGACACGAATTACGTTATTCCAAGGAGCTCCATTGCCACATCAACTCCAAGAGGAAAATGCAACCGAGTGGCTCTTCCCATACCTAGTTAATGCTTAAAGATGTTAAATGTTTCATTAAATGAAATATATTCAGAAACTTACAAAGCTTACAGAAGTGTAGGAATTGAATGGGGAATAGCAAAAGA
The DNA here is from genome assembly GCA_937142855.1 of uncultured Alphaproteobacteria bacterium. GTDB lineage: Bacteria > Pseudomonadota > Alphaproteobacteria > Puniceispirillales > Marisalimonadaceae > Marisalimonas. The sequence goes on from CAKZQZ010000040.1 coordinate 7,587, forward strand.
TGGAGCAAATTTATCAAGATGGTTGGCAGAACATAATTTTTACTTTCTTGGCTCTACACTTAAAAATGCAGACCTTTACAAGACAGGTAAAATTTCACTGTCCTTAAGAAATAACACTTTAAAAAAACCATTTAGTGCGGCTTTAATGGGCTTACTTTTAGTTGAGTATATCTCATCTGGTAATGTAAAATGGCAAGGATATATTTATGATTATAAATTCTTAATAGCTTCCATGGCAATCATTGCAAAAGAACAAAATGTAAATTTAATATTAAAAGATAATAAAACGACTATTGCCTACACACTAGAAAAGAATATTTTCCTACAAAAAGATAAAATAATTAATACCAATTACTTTTACTTAGAACCTTTCCATTTAAAAGAAAAGCTTAGTCTTAACCACTTGGAGACTTTAAAAGCTTTACCTGTTCCAAAAGTTAATAAAAATTGTTGGGAAAGATTAAAACTAATGGCATTTGAAACATACGTCCCAGAAAGCGAAACATCTAAAACGGGTGCTGGGTATTAAAGTGTCTTAACAGCAAAGTCCTTTATAACATCCTTATCTGGATCTAAGCCTAACCCTATAGTGTCCGGAGTTTTAAAAAAACCATCTTGGGGGGTAAAAATTTCTTTTGGATAAAGATATGCCTCAAAGTCTATAAAAAATCTTTCTAGTAAACCAGGGTTTGGCATTGACTGTGCCAAATGCAATGTAGCTAAAAAACCTGGTCCAAAATAAGGAGAGTGGGGCATTACCTGTACACCATAAGTATCAGCAAGGTGATTGATTTTTTTGAATTCTGTAATGCCGCCAACTTTAGTAACACTTGGTTGTGCATAGTCTACAGCTTCAGCATCAAACATCTTTTTAAACTCAAATGACGTACAAGCGTTTTCTCCTGCAGCAATTGGTATAAAAGTATCAGCCCTTAAATTTGACAAACTTTCAAAATCCTCTGGTGGGTTTATAGGTTCCTCAACCCAGTATAGAGAATACTCTTCCCAAGAATTAAGCATTTGTCTTGCTTCATCTTTTGTCCAAGGACAATTTGTATCTACCATAATTGGAATATCATCTCCTAAAATATCCCTGGCAGCTTTTACTTCAGAGGTAAAAATTTCGTGCAGTTTTATATATTTATATCCTAAATTTTTTGCATGTTTACATCTATCCTGAACAGATTCAGCATCTTCATATCGCCACAAACTTGCATAAGCAGGTAATTGTTTTTTACCCGTTGACCCTAGTAGATTACATAAGGGTAGATTACTATGTTTAGCTACAATATCCCATAAAGCTATGTCTACAGCGCTAATTGCAAATATTGTAATTCCATATCTACCAAAAAGATGAAGTTTTTTTTGTAGTTCAAAATTAATTTGTTGAACGTTTAAGGGATTTTTACCTATTAAATGAGGCTTTACCATAGTATTAATGGCTTCTGCTACAGCTCTTCTACAATGGAAAGAAAAAGCATCACCCCACCCTACTATACCAACATCAGTTTCAACCTTAACCAAGCAAAAATCTAATGCGTCAGATTTTAAAAAATTAGAAGAGGCTTGCTTTGTTACACCGGTAGAAAATGGTATTTTAAGTTCAAAAACTTCAATATTGGTAATTTTCATTTTAATTCCTAACTTTTACTAATGAGCCTCATGATCAGCTAACCACTTAATTACTTTAGCTGCTGGATATAACCATAATAAACCTGCCAATATATATATTATCCAATCTATTAACCAAAAAAAACCAGTAATAAATTCAAATGCATACATAAAAAAACCAACATACATAATTAATAATGGAATAATACCTATAACCACAACAAAATGGCGCCACCTTTTCATCTAATTTTCCTTTTTACTAACTATCTTAACTTGGGATAAGTCCGCCATCTACATTATAGGATTGGCCCGTAATATTTCTTGCTCCAGATGATGATAAAAAAACAACCATAGCAGCAATATCTTCTGGATAATTTGGCCTTTGTAATGGAATGTCTCTTACATAATGCTTCATAATATCTTCTTCAGATTTGTTTTGTTCCAACGATCTTTTTTTAACAATATCAGATAAAATGTTTGTATACGTAATCCCTGGACATATAGAGTTTACTGTTATTTCGTGTTTGGCTAATTCTTGAGCAGCAGTTTTAGTTAAACTTATTACAGCACCTTTACTTGCAGCATAAATAGCATTTGAAACATCTACAAAACCCTTTCCACCAACAGAAGCCATGTTAATAATTCTACCACCATTATTTTGTTTTATCATCTGTTTGGCAGCTTCTTGAAGGCAAAAAAATGTACCTTTTGCATTTACATTATGTATCCAATCCCAATCGTCTTCTGTTAAGTCCATTATCTTAGATGTACGAGTAACCCCAGCATTATTTACCAAAATATCCAAAGAACCGTATTTGACCACTGTATCTTTTATCATTTTTTTAATATCAGCACTTTTAGTCACATCCATTTCTATTGAAAGTCCATTTCCATTATTATCTAAAATAATTTCAAGGGTTTCATTTGCTTGATTTAAATCAATGTCAGCACATACTACATTGTATCCTTTTTTGCCCATAGCTATTGCTATAGCCCTACCTATACCGTTCCCAGCACCCGTAATACAAATATTTTTAAAAACTCTTTCCATATGAATCATAAAATCCTAAACGGCTTGGTTAACCTCTAACATATTGGCATTAATGTCATATAAGTAAATTTGATGAAAGCCAGGCATTGCATAAACTTTAGCATCAGAGTAAAGAATATTATTTTTATCTAATCTGTTTTTTAAACTAGATAAATCTTTAATTGTAAATGCTGGGTGCCCACCTATTGAAGGGTTGTGAGCAAAATTATTTCTATAACCAAAACCATCATCTGGCTTAATGACATGAAGGCCTCTGTTATTATTGGACAGAGGTAAAATTGCTAATTCTGACGGGTCTATGCTAAAATCACCTTTATTTTTTGGTGCAACCCATTCACCCTCAATCATCTCCGAAATATTTGTAAAAAAATCTATTGAACTTCTAACGTCTAAAGATTCTAAATTCATATGATGGACGCCCCAATCAAGTCCCATAGACCAACTATTGGTTTCTTTGTTAAATCCATTATTATCTTGAACAAAATGAATTAAATTTAATGATGGCTCTTGAACATAAAGACTATGCAATGACACACCATCACCTGAAGTTTCAAAAATAAAATCAATTTTTTTTCTCTCTAAATTAGTCTTAATTTTCAATATATTATCTACTAATATTGAAACATAACTTCGTCTACTTTGTATCTTATCGTTTAATTTAAGATCTGGCATCGGCTTGAATAATCTTAACCCTAATCCCTTATTTCCGAAATAAACACTTTCTTCTTTTTCAAAAATATTTTGGTACAAAGTCTCCTGTTTGTCTTGATGAGGAAAAATTAGCTGATAAAACTTTTTTGATTTTTCGAGATCATGAACGGGAACAGAGACATTTAAAATAGACCAATTCATTTAAAATTCCTTATTTATCATAAATTATTAAATAAAAAGTAAAACTATCAAATGTTTACAAAAATAACAAATTGAATAAGAATTAGATTTCTATTTACTTAAGGAATTTAAAATGGAAATTACGGTTTTATCTGATAACTTTGGCGTTGAAATTACTAAATTTGATTGTTCTCAAAATATTCAATTAAATGATATCAAGACACTTAAGGATTTAATCCAAAGTAAACATTTTATCTGCTTTAAAAATCAAAATTTAGATGGTAATTCTCTGGCAAATTTTACAAAAAACTTTGGAGATTTAGAAGCATATCCGGAAAAAGACAAAACAAAAGGAAAAATAGAAATTTTTAATGTTTCTAATGTATCAGAAAAAGGGGAGCATTTATCACCAGATGATCAGAGGGTTATACTGCAGAAAAATAACTCACGTTGGCATACTGACAGTTCTTATAGATATTTTCCAGCATCTTTTTCTATACTTTATGGTCAAGAGACCCTTCCAAACGAAGCTGCCGGAGGTCAAACTGAATTTTCTAACATGTTAATAGCTTACGAAGATCTGCCAGAGGATAAAAAGGAGTTGTTAGAACCACTCCATCAAGTTCACTCCTATAATGACATAAGAAGACTTGAGCCTGGCTTACCAGAACTGACATACGAAGAAAAATCAAACTTTCCTCCAGTAACACACCCTGTAGTCAGGGTGCATCCTGATAGAAATTATAAAAAGTCTTTATATTTCACATCCAATACTAGCTTAGAAATTGGAGGAATGAGCCTTGAAGAAGGAAAAAAACTACACAGTTGGCTAGTACAATATATAAGCCAGGATCAGTTTTGTTATAAACATTATTGGGAAAAAAATGATCTTATAATGTGGGATAACAGAGTACTATTACATAGGGTTATTCCTTATAACTATGCCAAGTATAGAAGAGCAATGATTAGAGGAACAGTTGAGGGCACAGTTCCTGTTCTTGGTCCATTTTCAAATCAAATTAGAATGCGGCTCTAATTAAGTTTAAATAGGAGTATAAATTGGATAAAATACACCCCAATAAAAGACTACCCTACTCAGCTATTGTCGATAGAAAACGTCTAAAACTACCCAATGAAGCAAGGGTAATTATTTGGCCAATTCTTGCTTTAGAAGTGTGGGATATAGTAAGGCCTATGGCAAGAATGATTATCACGCCTCCCCAAGGCTCTCCACTTCTTCCTGATTTCCCAAATTGGAGTTGGCACGAATACGGTATGAGAGTTGGTTTTTGGCGTATAAAAAAGATGTTAGAAGAATTGAATATAAAGCCCACTGTAACTTTGAATGCCAGAACTTGCCTAGAATACCCTCGCGTCGCTGAAGCTTGCCTAGAAAATAACTGGGAATTTAATGCTCATGCCTATGAACAAATTCCTATGCATAAACTAGATGATGAGGCGGGTAGTATTGCAAAAACAATGGATGTTATTAGTAATTTCTGTGGATATAGACCCAAAGGTTGGTTTGGACCTGGACTTACACAGACCTTCGATACCATTGATCACTTAGCATCGAATGGTATTGAATATATTGGAGACTGGGTTCTTGATGATCAACCTGTATGGGTAAAAACGAAAACAAACCCTATTGCAGCACTCCCGTATAACTATGAAATACATGATATTGTATTAATGGCGATACAGCATCATGAATCAAATGTTTATAAAAAAAGGTCACTAGATTATTTTGAAACTATTTATGAAGAAAGTGAAGAGAATATTAAGGTAATGGCTTTAGCTATGCATCCTTATTTGTCAGGATCACCACATAGAATAAAATACGTAAGGCAAACCTTTGAAGAAATTTTATCCAAACCTGGAGTGATTTGTTGGGATGGAGTTCAAATATTAGAATGGTTTGAAAGAGCCGTTGGCAAACCTGGTTCTTTATAAAGACATGCTTAATTATTAGTAATGCTATATTAATAACTTATGAGTTATATAAAATTAATAAAAATATTTAAAATAAAAATTTTAAGCTTTTTTTTATTTATATTCATCAACAATGCTTTTGCCGTACAACAATCTGACAAAATAAAACCTGAAATTTTTAATATTAATACAGATAAATTTTTGAAATTAAAAAATGAGGGTAAACCAATAATAGCTCGCAAATGGATGGTTGTGACAGCTAATCAACAAGCTTCAAAAGTAGCTGCAAAAATTTTAAGCAAAGGGGGAACCGCAGTTGATGCCATGATATCTGCACAATTAGTTTTAGGATTGGTAGAACCAGAATCTTCTGGTCTTGGCGGAGGAGCCTTTTTAGTCTATTTCAATAGTTCAACTAATAAAATCACAACTTTAGATGGAAGAGAGACTGCACCATTAAATGTGGACGAAAAGATGTTTCAAGACCCTAACGGAAAAGCTATTAAATTTTTTGATGCTGTTGTAGGCGGTAAATCAGTTGGTACTCCAGGAACCCCTGCTTTACTTGAGAATGCTCATAAAAAATGGGGTAAAATTAAATGGTCAATTCTTTTTGAAGATGCAATAGAATTAGCTGACAAAGGTTTCGTAGTTTCAAAAAAATTAAGTTCATCTATACAAAAAAATCAAAAATCCCTTAGCAAATTTAAAAGAACTAAAAATTATTTTTTGCCTAATAACGAACCTCTTAAAGCTGGGATAATTTTAAAGAATAAAAATTATGCTAAAACACTAAAAGAGCTAGCAAAAAATGGTTCAAAACCTTTTTATCAAGGCTCCATTGGGGATGAAATAATAGATACTGTACAGAATGCAAAAATTAATCCAGGTGTTTTAGATCAAAAAGACCTTCTAAATTATAGTGTTATAGAAAGAGAACCTTCTTGTATCGTCTATAGAAAGTATAAAGTATGCGGCATGGGTCCACCCTCTTCTGGTGCAATAACTGTTAATCAAATATTAGGAATGATAGAAAATTTTAACGTATCAAAACTTGGTCCTTACAATCCAGAGACATGGAGAATTATAGGTGATGCATCAAGGTTAGCCTTTGCTGATAGATCAATTTACATAGCAGACGATGATTTTATAAGTGTTCCTACACGAGAGTTAACTAATAAAACTTACCTTCAGAACAGAGCTAAAAATTTAAATAGCCTAAAAAAGATTGAAAATATCAAACCTGGTAATTTTGAAGATAAATTATCTCAAAATTTTACTGATGATATTTCAATAGAATTACCTTCAACCTCACATATTTCTATAGTAGATGTGTATGGAAATGCTTTGTCTATGACAACCACAATTGAAAATGGGTTTGGCTCAAGGTTGATGACTAAAGGTGGGTTTTTATTAAATAATGAACTGACAGATTTTTCTTTTAAAACATATAAAAATAATAAAAGAATAGCTAATAGTATTGAGCCAGGTAAAAGGCCAAGGTCATCTATGGCACCTACTATTATTTTAAAGGATAAAAAACCAATTTATATATTAGGTAGTCCAGGAGGAAGTAATATAATTGGGTATGTGGTGAATGCTATCATTTCCTTAATCGACTGGAAACAGGATGCACAAAGAGCAGCCTCAACAGCGCATGCTATAAATAAATTTGGAACCTATTACATAGAAAAAAATACACACCTAGTTAAACTTCAAAAATCATTAAAGAAGATGAATTTCGAAGTAAAATTAAGAAATTTTTCATCAGGACTAAATATAATACATATAGATAAAAACTTATATGGCGGTTCTGATCATAGACGTGAAGGAATTGCAATTGGTGAGTAAACAACCAAATTTGTTTCACAAACTAATATTAAATTTAACTATTGATATAATTTATAAAATTAATGTTAATTATAATACAATAATTAATACATATGATGACCACCATTAATAGAAATGGTAGAGCCTGTAACGAACTGTGAGTCTTCTCGTGCTAAAAAAGCGACAGCTCTAGCTATTTCTTCTGGATGACCTAATCTTCCCACAGGAATTGTACTAATTATTTTATCTAATACATTTTGAGGAACAGCAGCAACCATTTCAGTATCAACATAACCAGGCGCAACTGTGTTAGCTGTGATATTATATCTAGCACCTTCTTGTGCAATAGCTTTAGTCATACCTATAATGCCTGCTTTTGCAGCGCAATAATTAACTTGACCGTATTGACCGGCTTGACCATTCACAGATGAGATATTGATAATTCTACCGAATTTATTTTTTAACATTTCGTCCCAAGATACCTTGGTCATATTGAAAACAGAGTTGAGGTTTACATTAATTACTTCCTGCCATTGCTCGACAGTCATCTTTTTAATTGTTGTATCTCTGGTAATACCAGCGTTATTTACTAGAATTGATATTGTACCATATTCATCAATAATATGTTTAACTACCTTTTCACATTCATTGAAATTAGAAACATCCCACTTAATAGCTTCTATATTTGTTTCTCTTGAAAACTTTTTAGCTTGTTCTTCATCAGATGCATAACCGGCAACAACTGTTGCACCAGCTCGCTTTAAGATTTCACAAATACCTCTTCCTATTCCTCTAGTGCCACCAGATACAAGGGCAACTTTATCGTCTGAGAAAATAACTTCGTCTTTTTGAATAGCATTTAAATTAGATAAATTTATATCGTCCACAATTAACTCCAAAAAAATAATAAAGGCGGTCGAATACATTATTTTACACAATGATACAAGTGTTAAATTTAATTATTCAATGACAGTTAAAAATGATTAATATTTAATCATTTTAGCCATCATTTATTTTATTTGAACAAAAATAAGGCTAAAATTTATTTATGAAGTCTATGAACTGAGGTCTAATATCCTTACGCCATGCCTTACCGCTAAAAATACCATAATGACCAGCATTATGATGAAGATAATTGAACTTTAATTTTTCTGGAAGATTTTTTAATATATGCAAAGCTGCTAAACATTGTCCAGGAGCTGATATATCATCATTCTTACCTTCAATTACAAAAGTTGGAACATTTTTAATATTATTTAAATCTAAAATATGGCCATCAAGAGTAAATTGATTCTGGGCTATCTCTCTTTTTTTGAAAATACGGTCAACAGTTGACAAATAAAACTCTGCAGTCATATCCATAACAGCTAAATACTCATCATAGAAGGTATTATGTCTATCAAATTCTGAAGCTTCACCATTAATCTCGTTGATGATTTGCTCATTAAAAGCTTTTTGATGACTAGTAAGGTTCATTGATAAAAAAGACATTATCTGTATAATGCCTGGATATACCATTCTACCCACCCCTTTGTAATTAACGCCTACAGACATAGTCATAAGATTTTTAAGTTTATCCATTTGTATTTTATTTCCAAAATCGGTAACAGATGTTGGATTTGCGTTCGGGTCTATCGGCCCTCCAATCAGTGTTAAAGATGAAGGTAAATATTTTTTTTCTTTTGCAAGAAACGCTGTAGCTGCCAATGCTAAAGGGGCTGGTTGACATACAGCTAATATATGTAATTTTGGACTGAGCTCTTTAAAAAACTCAATCAAATATTTAGTAAAATCTTCAATATCAAATTTACCTTTTGAAAAAGGTATATCTCGAGCATTTTTCCAATCAGTTACATAAACTTCACAATCAGGTAGTAAAGAAATGACCGTTTTCCTTACTAAGGTAGCATAATGACCTGACATAGGGGCTATAATTAAAACCTTTTGTTTTTCTGGTTTAGGATTTGTACTTTCAAATTTTATGAGATTACAAAACGGAAAGTTTAAAATTATTTTTTCATTTACATGATATTCAGAATCTCCTGAAATATATGAGGAAATATTCCAATCTGGTTTAACAGAGATTCTAGAAAGTGAATGTTCAGTCACCCTTCCCCATGCCGCAAAAGCAGACGGAATTGGAGAAGGTAATAACCCAAAGATAGGATTAGTCCAAAAAGTTTTAGTTGTGGAGGCAAACCACTGATAATAGTTTTTGTTAATTTCAAAAAGGTCGTATGATTGAGATGGCGATAACATTATTTCTCCTTTTAAAAACTAACGAGCTAATATAAAATAACATTATGTCGAAAAAAAAATTAAGGCAATCAAATTGAGTAATGAAGAAAACGAAGATAAAATTCCTGGTTTTGATGAGCTAAAAAATAACTTAGAAAAAGTAGATATATTAACAAAGAGATTAGTATATATAATTGCTACTAAGTCAAAAAAACAACAGGTCACCCCTCCAAATCAAGATCTTTACTATAAAGCTGCTGCAAAATATTTTTCAGAAATACTCTCTAACCCATCTAAATTAATAGAAAATCAAATCAAATATTATAAATCATCTCTTGAAACATGGTCTGATGTTCAAAAATATTTTCTTAAACAAGAAATGTCATCCGGTACAAAAAGCGACAGACGCTTTAAAAGTGAGGTTTGGGAAGAAAACCCTTATTTCAAAATGATAAAACAACAATACTTGACCTCGTCAGACATTATTCAAGAAACGATAACCGGTATAGACGGTCTTAACCATCATGAACAAAGACAAATTACATTTTTTACAAAACAAATGCTTGAATTTTTTTCTCCTACAAATTTTCTCATGACAAATCCAGACGCTCTAAAAGAAGCTATGGACACTAAAGGAAAGTCTTTGGTAGATGGGTTGGAAAACTTAGTAGAGGATTTAGAAAAAAATGATGGAGAATTTAACGTTTCACTAACTGACGAAACGGCTTTCGAAATTGGAAATAATATTGCTAATTCTGAAGGGTCAGTTATTTATCAAAACAAACTTTATCAATTAATTTATTATAAACCAAAACATCAAGAGACCCATGAAACACCTATTTTGATTATTCCCCCTTGGATTAATAAATTTTATATACTTGATTTAAAGCCAGAAAATAGTTTCATACAGTTTTTGCTCAAAAAAGGAATACCAGTATTTTTAATGTCTTGGGTTAACCCAGATAGTGATCATTCTCATATAGGTTATGAGGATTACTTAAAGGATGGATTATTTGATGCCGTTAACCAAACGAGGAAATTTTACTCAGTAGATATGATAAATACTATAGGTTATTGTATTGGCGGCACACTTCTAGCTTCTGGCTTAAGTTATCTTAATATTAAAAAATTAAATTATATTAAATCAGCTTCTTTTTTTACAACTCTTACAGACTTTGAAGATCCTGGAGACTTGTCAATATTCATTTCAGATGAATACTTAGCAAATATTAAAAAACAAGTACAAGAAAAAGGTTATTTGGATGGTGATTTTTTATCTCAAACTTTTAGCTTTTTAAGATCAAACGACCTTATTTATGGACCAGCAGTAAAATCATATTTATTAGGAAAAAAACCACCTCCCTTTGATTTATTATACTGGAATAGTGATCCTACAAATTTACCAGGTAAAATGGCGCTCGAGTACCTTGAAAAATTTTATAAACATAACTTATTCGCAAAAGGACTTCTAGAAATATTGGGTGAAAATATCAAGCTTGAGCAAATTTCACAACCCATTGCAGCTATTGGAACCTTTAATGATCACATTGCTCCTTGGCAATCATCTTTTAATGGCTTGAGTAAAACGACAGGTAAAAAAATGTTCATTTTGGCAGGTAGTGGACATATCGCTGGTATAATTAATCCAGAAAGTTCAAATAAATATGGATATTGGGTTAATAACAAAAAATATAATAGTGCCGATGAATGGTTTAATGAATCTACTAACAAAAGTGGTTCTTGGTGGAACGAATGGTATGAATGGAAAAAAGAATATCTTGGAGAAATGATTTTAAACAAAACTATTGATATTATAGAAATAGAGGCAGCTCCAGGAAGTTATGTGAAGAAAAAAAATAAATAATTTGCAGTCGCAGCATTTTTCTATTGACTTTTCTGCATTGCGGCATATATATACTTTATAAACTTTATTTATGGAGATATTTCATGTTTACTTTTGACGAATTTAATAAAAATATGGAGAAGTTTACCTCTCAAAACCCTTTCTTTTCAACAAATTCCGTAGACAGTGTTTTAGAGTTTAACTCGAAATTATCAAAAATAGCCCTGGATACATTTAAGAAAAATGCAGAATTAAGCCAGGAGTGGTCCAAAGAAACTCTTAATGCTTTAGAAAATCTAACTAAGACACAAAAAAATCCTAGTGACTATTCTAAAGTCGTTAATGACTTCATCACTCAACAAACACAATCTTCACCTAAGCACTTAGCTGAATTCGCTGAAATTACAAAAAAAGCTCAATTAGACACGATTGATCTTTACATGACTGCTGGTAAAGAAATGAATGAAGAGATGACTAAAACTGCAAAAAAAACAGCTAATAAAACAGTTGTGACAACTTCAGAATAATTTATAATAATCGACTAGTGAAGGTAATGAAAGCCTTCATTAGTCTTAATTATTTGAAAGTTGTAAATCATTGTCTGAAGATCATATTTTAATTACCCGTTATTCAAGTAGACGTTTATACAACACTCATTCTAGTGAATACATTACTCTTGAAGAAGTTTATTCTCTTATTAAAGAGGGAAAAAATATCAAAATTATTGATAAACAAACTCAAGAAGATCTTACAAAGCAATACCTCCTTCAAATCATATCAGATATTGAAAACAAAGAAGGTAACGTTTTTCCAGAAAATATGTTAACTGATATAATTAAGAGTTACAGTGACGCAACTCAAAAAATTATGCCAGATATGGTTGCTAAGAGTTTTGAGTTTTATAAAAATCAACAAAGCGAGTTCCTGAAACATTTAAATACAAAAGATATCAATCCGTTTTTAGATGAAACAACTAGTGAAGTTGTAAAAGATTGGCAATCAAAGCAATATAAATTTATGAATGATTTATTCAACCCTTTGAACAATGATGAGGAAAACGAAAAATCAACTTTGAGTCAGAAAGAAGAAATTGAGATTCTAAAAAAACAAATGTCTCAGCTTCAAGAAGAATTAAATAAAAAAAAATCAAACTAATTTCTAAGTACTGAGATTAAAAGACTTTTTTTATTACTCTAAACTAACATTACTAATCCTAAAAAAATGAAATGAATGTTTTTTATAAAATTTTTGGTACATTTAAATTTTCTTTTATACCTCCATTATTGATTTATTTGGCGGCTGGCGTTTCTGGCATTACAAATATAGTAGGCGTTTTCTTTGTAAAAGAGTACTTAGATTTATCTGCAGTATTTTTAGCTGGATTAGGTTTTTGGGCAGGTCTTCCCTGGGTGTTAAAGATGCCATTAGGACACCTAGTCGATATATTATGGAAATTCAAATCATTGCTAGTTTTACTTGGAGCTATTGTCATGGCTACAAGTAGTTTAATTATGTTTGGCTTAATCCAATACAAAGTTCAAATGCTTACCATTTTAAATGCAGAAACATGGTTTGTTATTTCGACTTTGCTAGCACCAATTGGATTTGTTTTACAGGATGTTGTAGCAGATGCAATGACTGTGGAGGCTGTTCCTAAAATTGATGGAAATGGAAACGAGATTAATTTTAATGAATTAAAGTCTATGAATGTTTCTATGCAATTACTAGGAAGAGTCTCTATTATTTTCGGAACATTAATAGTTTCAATGCTTAATCTAATTGTCTTTGCAGACTCTTCAGAAATGACTGAATTAGAAAAAGTAAAGGCCTATGGTAATATCTACTTATACTCTTTAATTGTTCCAATTATATCTATCACAGGTATTTTTTTAGCTTATTTAAACCAAAAAAATAAATATAAGCTTCTTGTTGCCAATGGCATTAGTCCTTCAAAAGCATCTACAATGATATTTAATGTTCCTGAAGTCACTAATCCAAATATGCTAATTATAATTGGTTCAATATTATTTGTTATTTTTACTTTAGCAATTGGCACTTCGAATATAGAGTTTTCTCAAGAGATCGTATTTATTGGCTCATTTGCAATCATATTAACTTTACTTTTTAAATTATCTAATGAGTTAGATTTAAAAGCAAAAAAAATGTTACTTGGAACAGCAATTATTATTTTTGCGTTCAGAGCGATGCCAGGTGTTGGTCAAGGAGGAAGCTGGTTCGAAATTGATGTATTAGGCTTCGATCAAGAGTTTCTATCACTACTTGGTCTAATCGCTTCTTTCCTAACTATCATTGGGATTTTTATCCTAAGGCCTTTAATGGAAAAATCTTCTATGACAAAGTTAATAGTAATACTTTCCATAGCTGGTTCATTTTTTATATTACCTTCTATTGCAATGTTTTATGGCTTTCATGAATTCACTTCAAAAATTACTAATGGCCTCGTTGATGCTCGATTTATTGCCATTTTCAATACTGCGCTTGAAAGTCCTTTGGGACAAGTTTCTATGATACCTATTCTTGCATGGATAGCTCAATCTGCTCCAAATCATTTAAAAGCTACATTTTTTGCTGTATTAGCTAGTTTTACTAACCTGGCTTTGTCTGCAAGTAATTTAGGGACTAAATATTTAAATCAAATATATGTCATTACCCGAGAAGTAAAAACAAATCTTGGAGATATTAAAATACCTGCTGACTACTCTGAACTCGGAACTCTTCTTATTATTGTGTGTTTATTAACCTTGATCGTTCCAATTGGAGTTACGTTTGTAATTAAGAAGTTAAGATTGATTTCTTATTAACAAATTTAAGACATATTAAAAATCATATTCATGCTAAATGACCTTCGCTCGCCTTTAGTATAAAAAGGATAAACACCGTGATATAAGTAACTTGGAAAAATATAAAAATCACCAACCTGTGGTTTAACTAAAAAGTTTGAATTAGTATAAAGTCCGTCTGTTCCATAAATAAAATTGATATGTCCATTTGCTGGATAATGATCCTTGTAATCTTCTTTCCATTCTTCATCAATGCCTTCAGGTAATTTCAAATAACCGACACATGATAGCGTACAGTTTGCATGAACATGCATAGGATTATATTCATTTTCAAATTGCCTAACAAACCATGCAGCAGTTATATCAAGACTAGGTGTTTTACTTTTGTCTAGACTTAGTTCGCCCATTGAATTTCTATTTTTTGTAAATTCGTGGTAATCAACAATAAAACCCAGTAATTTACTAGAAACATAATGTCTTAGTTCTTTATCAAAATGTAGTTCTTGACTAACTTTCCCGACTAAATAATCAGAAAAATCATCTAATTTTTTATCTATGCTATTATTAAGGTATTCAACCATTTCATTAGGCATTTTAAAATAACCCATTGTAGGTCCAAAAGGAGCAATGAAACATTGGTCTTTATTAGGTTTGAATATAGTCATTTTATTATCAAATATTATTAATATAATATTATCATATTATATTCACACAAGCTTTAAAAGATAAATAACACTTATAAAACCAACTATAGCTGAAGCAGTAAAACCTATAAGAAGAGGTTTTGTTCCTAATGAAAACATACTTTTAATATTGGTTTGCAAACCAAGAGCTACCATTGCAAATAAAATTAAATAAACTGAAAGTTGTTTTGATAAAGCCAAAAACTCTTTCCAATAAATAACTATGTTATTATCAATAAAAATGTAATCCCCAATAGTTCTAAAGAGAGCTAAAATAATAAACGCTAAAACAAAAAAAGGAAAAAAATCCTTAACTGATTTTTTTACATTTATATTTTCATCTTTGTTATAAAGGAAGGCTATTAAGGGAATAAGAACAATTAGAAATGAATTTCTAAGAAGTTTAGTCGTCATTGCAGAATTGAGCGCCTCTTCACTATTAAACAATTCAGAATATATAACGCCAGCAGCACTTACTTGAGCAGTATCATGTATTGCTGTGCCAAGAAAAATTCCAGCTAAATCCGATGATGCATGAAAAAAGTGATTAGCTAAATATGGGTATGCAAAAACTGCAATAATTCCAAATAATGTTACGACACCTACTGCATAACTAGTTTCGTTCTTATCTGATTTAATAATTGAGGATGTAGCTATTACCGCAGTAACACCACAAATACAAGTACCCATTGTAATTAAATACCCTAATTTACTTGGAATTTTAAATAACTTACAAAGAAAAGTTATAATTAAAAATGCAATAACTATGTTAATAATTACAAGTAAAATGGCTGTTGAACCATAACTTAAAAGTTCACTTAAACTTAAACTTAACCCTAAAAAAGCAATGCCAACTCTTAACAATTTTTTTAGACTAAAATCAATAAATGGCGCTATTTTTTCCTGAAATGAAAATATATTACCTAACAAAAGGCCTATAAAAACACACAAAAAAGCAGAAGAAATTAGTAAATTATTAGCCGATAAGGCTTTACTAATATAAGTCGACATAAATACAACTAGACTGACAATAAAAATGCCAAATATATTTTTTCTTAAAAAATACAAACCATCATAATCCAAATTAATATTAATTATCTAAACTGAAAATAATAGTTTTACCAATTATTATTTAAGAAAATATTTTAAATGTTCTAGCTGTTTGCGTTTGTAATTTGCTCTATCTAATATTGCGTTTGACATGATTTTAGTAATTGCAGATTTTTTACATTTGAGATTTTTTTGAATATTAATAACATCTTCCTTTTTGTCCCAAACATGTACAACACCGTCATCCATATCTCTCAATAAGTACCAATCCTTAGTATCTTCAGATAACCAAACTTTAATACCATACATATTTAACTCCATTAAACGTCATATACTAGACGAAGCAAGAAATATGCCACTTAGATTTTAGAGTAAATTTTTTATTTTACTTACAGGAAGTTTATAGACTGATTTGTTAGATAAAAGATAGATAGTTGAGTTTACATCTATAAATTCTCTAAGAGGAGATTTGGTTATGTTTAATCCTCCTGTATACTGTCCATAAGAGGGTAGAATTATTAAATTTTCAGAATGAACCAAACATTTAGCTGTAATTTTTTTTGAATTGACTTTTAATGATGCTACCGGGTGAAAATGACCTGAAACTTGATTAATATTTTCTTTCGATGCTTCATGAATGAAATGAATACCGTCTAAAACATATTTTTCACAACAAATAACACCATCTATACTTAATTTATTATCATGATTACCACGAATAAAAATAACCTTATATGTTTTGATTAATCTTTTAAATAAAAGATCTGTTTCATGAGACATTCTTTCTGAGGCTTGGTCATCATGAAAAGTATCACCAAGAAAAATTAATTCTGAAACTTTATTTTTTTCTAAGTTTTTAATTAAATTATTAAGTGTTTCCAAACTATCATATGGAGGTATTAACTGCCCGGTTGATGCATAGCTAGAACCTTTTTCAAGATGTAAATCAGATATGATAGCAATTTTTTTTTCTATCCAAAATAATATACCGTCTAAACTAATTTGAAATTCATGATTCTTAAATTTAAAAGATTTCAATTCAGACCTACTTCCTTAGTCATTTGCTCTTCTAATTCTTGAAGGAAATATTCATTTACTTCGGATTTATCTATAGTTTGCCTATTAATTTCTAAAATAAGTGGAATGGCAAGAGGTGAAATTTGATTAAGTTTTTTAAGGATAATATTTTTTTTTATCCTTTTTAAAAATTTGCTTAACCTGTCTAAATCAATTAAACCTCTGTAAGAATCTTGCCTGGCAACTTGTAATAGTAAGTGATTAGGTTCATGTTTTTTTAGAACATCAAAAATAAGATCTGAGTTAAACATTATCTGCTTACCAGTCTTTTTTTGCCCAGGAATTATTCTTTCAATTAAACCCGAAATTATTGCTGCATCTCTAAAGTTCTTCTTCAAAAGTGGAGTTTCTTCTAACCATTCATACAAATCATCTAGCATTATATCATCACTCAGAAGAATATTAATATCTTCAACCATGTTCATTGACCAAATCGCTAACGCATATTCAGTTGCAACAAATCCAATTGGTTTATAGCCCATTCTTTGCATTCTTTTAGATATTAAAAAACCTAATGTTTGATTGGCATTTCTTCCTTCAAACGAATAACAAATTAGAAAATATCTTTTTTTATTCTTAATATTTCGAGGAAATGTTTCTACTAGAAGTTCTTCAGGACCAGGTATATTGGAAAATTTTAGTTGTAACCTGAGCCATTCACTTATTTGAGACGGAAGGTTCTTCCAATTTTCTTCTTTGCTAATTAATGAACGCACTTGAAATGAAAGTTCTGAACTTAAAGGCAATCTACCTCCTGCGTATGAAGGAATTTTAGGCTGCTGATCTTTAGTTGTTCTTACTATAACATTGTTATTAGATAAATATTGATATTCTAAAATTCTCCCGCCAAATAAAAAAGTATCACCTTCATTTAAACCTTCTATAAACCATTCTTCTACTTGACCTAAAGTTCTATTGCCAAGCTTTACTTTAAGCATATATGACTCAACTATAGTCCCTACATTCAATCTATATTTGTTTCTTATATTTTTATTTTTAATCGTATAAAGATTTTCCTTATTAAGACCAATCTTAGAATATTGATCATAATTTTTAAGAGAGTACCCCCCATTTTTTACAAACTCCAAAACTTCAAGAAATTTTTTGATCTGCAAATTTCTGTATGGCCAAGAATTTTTTATTTCAGTAAACAATTCATTTACTTCAAAAGGTTTGCTGCAAGCAACTCCCAAAATATGTTGAGCTAAAACATCTAGACTCCCCTCTTTATCATTAATTTCATCCAAAATATTTTCCCTAATTGATGATATGGCTGAGACACACTCCAAATACTCAAACCTATTGGATGGTACTAATAAAGCTCTTGATGGTTCATTTAATCTATGATTACTCCTTCCAATACGTTGTAAAAATCTTGCAATTCCTTTGGGTGATCCGATTTGAATAACTAAATCAATATTTCCCCAATCAATACCTAGGTCCAGTGAGCTAGTTGCTACTACACAATCTAGTAGACCCCGTGACATCATATTCTCAACTTTTCTTCTCATTTCTTTTTCTAAACTGCCATGATGAATAGCGATTTTTAAATTCTTTTCATTTTCATGCCAAAGTTTGTTAAACACTAATTCAGCTTGAGCCCTAGTGTTTACAAATACGATGCTCATAGTTGAGTTTATTATTTTTTTATAAATATCTTTTATAGCGTAACTGGCCATATGACCTGACCAAGGCACTCTTATATCAGTTTTCAAAATATCAATGGAAGGAGAAGATCTTTCTTGGACGTTTATTGTTATAGATTTATTTTTTTGTGACAGAAAGGCTAATACAGAGTTCTTATTTTTAACAGTTGCAGATAATCCTAACTTTTGACATTTTGGAGCAATAGTTTCCAACCTTGAAAGATTTAAAGATAATAAATCACCTCTTTTTGAATTTACTAAGCTGTGGATTTCGTCAATTATTAAAAATTTGAGAAATTTAAAATAATCATTTGCCTCTGGTGAGGCTAAAAGTAAAGCTAAGGATTCAGGTGTAGTCATTAACATATGAGGTGGAGCTTGTTTTTGCCTTGCCTTTTTATAACTTGAAGTATCACCTGTCCTCGTTTCAACTTTTATGTCTAGTTTTTGATCCTGTATTGGAGCCAAAAGATTTCTATGCACATCAACTGTTAATGCTTTGAGCGGAGAAATATATAGAGTGTGCAATTGGTTTTTGGGATGTTGGTTATTTATTAAATCTTCTAATGCAGGTAGAAAGCCCGCTAATGTTTTTCCACCACCAGTTGGAGCTACAAGAAGAACGTCATAACCTTGTAAAGTTTTGGTAACAGTTTCGAGTTGGTGATTATAAAAATGCCAGTTATTTTTTTTTAACCAGTTATTTATAGGTTCAAGCTTTAATTTATCTAGCATTATTATATAATATGAATATGAAATGGATTGATAAAAATTTACATATAATTCCAATAAATACACATATTGATCCTTATAAGCCAGTTGAAAATGCAATAATAACTCATGGTCATGCCGATCATGCAAAACCTGGGCATAAGAATGTTTTAGCAACAAAGGAAACAATTGAAATTATGAAAATAAGGTATGGCGAGAACTGTGCCGAAAATTTTCAAGAACTTCGATTAAATCAAACACTCAAAATTGATGAAGTATCTATAACATTTTTTCCAGCAGGACATATTTTAGGAAGCGTTCAAGTACTAGCAGAATTAAAAGGTGAAAAAATAAATTTTACGGGAGATTATAAAACTTCAAAAGATAAAACATGTAAGCGCTTTGAACCTGTAAAGTGTAATACATTAGTGACCGAAGCTACATTTGGCCTACCTGTCTTTCAGCACCCAGAAGAAAAATTAGAAATTAATAAACTTTTAACATCACTTAAATTATTTCCTGAAAGACCTCATATAATTGGGGTTTATGCTTTAGGAAAAGCTCAACGAGTATTGAGTTTATTAAGACAACAAGGTTATGACAAAGAAATATTTATCCATGGATCTTTAGACAAATTATGTAATTACTACCAAAAGAATGAAATATTTTTAGGTAAGATCTCAAAAATTAACCTAACCAATAAGAAAAATTTTAATGGGGAAATAATTTTAGCCCCTCCATCGGCTATTAAAAATGTTTGGGCAAGAAAATTTGAAGATCCTATAATCAGCCAAGCTTCAGGCTGGATGTCAATAAAACAAAGAGCCAAACAAAGCTTAGTAGAGCTTCCTCTTATTATTTCTGATCATGCTGATTGGAATGAATTAACTGATTATATAAAATATACAGAAGCAGAAAATGTTTATGTTACCCATGGTAGAGAAGATGCAATTGTTCATTGGTGCAAACAAAATAAAATCCAAGGTTTGGCTTTATCTTTGTCTGGAAGAGATGATGAGAATGAATTATGAAAAAATTCAGTGGGCTTATTAATAAACTTTTATTAACACCATCTAGAAACAGAAAAATTGATATATTATCTGACTATTTCCAGAATACTCCTGATCCTGACAGAGGCTTTGCTTTGGCTGTTCTTACAGGCAACTTAGAATTAAGAAATATTTCCATTTCCAAAATTAAAGAAATTGTGTGCAACAAGATTGACCCTGAACTATTTGCACTTTCATATGAGTATGTTGGAGATCTTGCTGAAACTATTTCACTTATTTGGCCTTATAAGAAAAAAGGAATGATAGATAACATTACGGAAATGACTAACAAGTTAAAAAATTTAAAAAAAAATAACCTAGATGAAACTATTGAAAACCTTCTATCAGTTGCAAATGATACAGAAAGGTGGGCAATAATTAAGCTAATTAGCGGTGGGTTAAGGATAGGTGTTTCTTCAAGGTTAACTAAAAGCGCTCTAGCTCAATTCAGCAATAAAAATTTAGATGATATTGAAAAAATTTGGCATGGCGTTAATCCTCCTTACACTAACCTATTCAAATGGCTTTGTGATAAAGGACCAATACCAGAAATTGATGTAAATAACACTTTCAATCCCATGATGCTTGCCAACCCCATAAACCAAAAAGATTTTGAAAACTTAAACCCTGAAAGATTTGTAGCTGAATGGAAATGGGATGGAATTAGAGTCCAAGTAATAATTAACAAAGATAAAGTTAAAATTTTTTCAAGAACTGGTGATGATATTACTAAATCTTTTCCTGAAATAAAAATCGATCAAAAAAATATGATTGTTCTTGATGGAGAATTATTAGTAGGGAAAAATTATATACCAATGACTTTCAATTCGTTACAACAAAGGCTTAATAGGAAGAGCGTTAGTTCTAAACACCTAAAAGAATTTCCTGCATTTATTAAGTTGTACGATATTTTATTTTTAGATTCTGTTGACCTTCGAAACCACACGTGGATCGATAGGCGTTTAAAACTAGAGAATTGGCATGCCAAAAATAGAGATAATATTTTTGATATATCTAAAATTATCAAATTTAAAGACTGGCATAATTTAGAAGAAATCAAAACAAATGATATTATTGACAATCAACATGAAGGTTTAATGATTAAATGCATTGAAAGCCCTTATCTTTCAGGTCGACCCAAAGGTCATTGGTTTAAGTGGAAAAAGGAACCCAAAACTGTTGACGCTATTTTAATGTATGCAATCCGTGGGCATGGAAAAAGAAGTTCATATTATTCGGACTTCACATTTGGTTTATGGGACAAAAATCAAGTTACGCCGATAGGTAAAGCTTATTTTGGTTTTACAGACGAAGAATTAAAAAAATTAGATAAATTTGTTCGAAATAACACTATAAAAAAATTTGGTCCTGTAAGAGAAGTTGAGAAAACGTTTGTTATTGAAATTGCGTTTGATTCCATAAATGAAAGTAAGCGTCATAAATCAGGTGTTGCACTAAGATTTCCACGTATAAAAAGGTTAAGAGAAGACAAACCTGTAAATGAGGTGTTACAATTATCAGAATTCAAAACAGAATTTTTATAAAAATAAGACAATTACATATTGAACAAAAAAAATTATTAAACAATAATTAATTATTTGGGAGTTACTTCATGTCAGATTTACAAGAGTTAGTTATCGGATCAACCAGAATTGTAGCATTAAGAGATGGCGAATTATCTCTTCCTAAAGAAATTTTACTCAACGTCGATGATGATACATCGACTAGAATATCAGACGAGAATAATAAATTAACGCTTAATAACGTCAACGCTTACTTAATATTCAAGGATGATAAAACTCTTTTAGTAGATGCTGGTTGCAGAGACCTTTTTGGTCCAAGTTGTGGATTTGTTCATGATGAAATTGCGAAGGCAAATGTTAAGCCAGAAGACATAACTGACATTTTTTTTACTCATTTACACCCAGATCATGTTGCAGGGGCCATAGATAAAGATGGTAAAGCTATGTTTCCTAATGCAGCAGTAAAGGTTTTAGAAGATGAATTAAATTTTTGGAGTAAAGATGATTTTGAAGATGTGGAGATAAATGGTAAAAATTTTGCTGATTTGAATAAGTCAGTTATTAAAGCCTATAAAGACAAAGTCCAAACCTTAAAACCTAATCAAGAAATTATTTCTGGTGTTTTTTCTGTAGCTTTACCAGGACATACACCTGGTCACTCAGGCTTTAGGATTGATGACCAAAATAAAAGTTTTGTCCAAATGGGAGATGTTCTACACGCTCCAAATCTACAATTTGCTGATCCTAATATATCTGTTTTATTTGATATTGATTTAGAAAATGGGATGAAATCTAGGAAAAAAGTATTTGATATGGTCTGTACTGATAAAATTATTTGTTCCGGTGGGCATATGTTAGAGCCAAAATTTGGATATTTAGATAAAATGGGTAATGGTTATAAATTCATATCTGAAATTTAAGTTTTATATTTATTAACCAAATAATTTTTCCAGTAGAATTCAAAATATATGAACAAACATTTATATTATAATGTCACCAATAATGTTGCTGAAATAACACTCGCAAGGGGACCATCCAATGCCTTTAGCTTAGATTTTCTCAACGAAATTTTAAATCAATTAAAATTGGCCTCTAAAGATGAGAATGCTAAGGTTGTAATCATTAAAAGTGATATTCCAGACATTTTCTGCGCAGGTCTTGATTTAAATATAATTATTGGAAAATCAGGTCTAGAGATAAGAGAATTTTTAAACCGACTTTATATAGATTTATGGGATACCCAATATAACATGGGCAAGCCAACAATAGCTGCCATTAATGGAGCAGCTAGAGGTGGAGGAATGACATTAGCCATTTCATGCGACATGATCATAGCCTCTAAAAATTCATCGTTTGGATATCCTGAAATCAATTTAGGATTGCTTCCGGCTATACATTTCAATCATCTTCCTAAAATAATTGGGAGATACAGAGCGTTTGAATTACTTTTCAGCGGAAGAACATTTTATACAGATGAAGCTTTTTCATTAGGTTTATTAAGTAAAGTAACTTCAGAAGAAAATTTTACAGATGAAATAAAGAGTTTAGCTACAAATTTATCACAGAAATCTCCAACAGCTCTAAAATTAGGTAGAGCTGCATTTATGAGAACAAATGATTTAGATTACAGAAGAGGCGTTGCAAATGCTGTTGAAGATTTTTGTAATTCAGCTGTAACACCAGATGCTCAAGAAGGTTTAAAGGCTTTCATAGAAAGAAGAAAACCTATTTGGGAATAAATTATACATTTTAATTATTCGCCTATATAATAGCTATCATTTCTCTAATAATTTGAATAATTTCTTTTGGTTGTTCAGCACAAGGTATATGGCCCGCATTTTTTATCACTTCAAATTTAGAGCCAGGTATTAATTTAGCAGTACCTTCAACAAGTTCTGGGTTGGTAGCCCCATCATATTCGCCAACAACACAAGTTGTGGGCACAGAGATTGATGATGCTTTAGATGTAAAGTCTGCATCACGAATTGCAGTGCCAGTTCCTATGTAACCTTCAAGAGGTGTACGAGAAAACATTGCTTCATAACCTCTTAATTCAATTTGATTGTTTTTATGAAAATTAGGAGAAAACCAACGCTGCATATTTGCTTCTAAAAGTGCCTCAAGACCACCATTTCGTGCAATTTCAATACGATCATTCCACATAGTCTCATTTCCAATTTTAGCTGCAGTATCGCATAAAACTAATCCACAGACCAGGTCAGGCCTTGAGTGATAAACACCCTGAACTATCAAACCTCCTACAGAAAGACCAACTAATAAAGCATTTGAAATTTCAAGTTTATCCATCAATGCAATTAGATCATTTACATGATTATCGATTATGTAAGGAGTTTGACCTAAGCCAGACAGACCGTGTCCACGTTTATCATATAAAAGTACGCTATAATCTTTAGCAAGATCATCTACACATTTTTGCCAAATACGAAAATCAGTGCCCAAGGAATTAGAAAAAACTATAGTTGGTTTATTTTCATTATTTTTTAAATAATTAAAATGAATAGAAATGTCGTTTATTTTTGCAAAGTTCATGTTAAAATCCACTATTAGTTTTATGGTCAATTTATAATAAGTTATAGCAATATATTAAACAAATTAAAAAGAATAGTGCTAAAGGAAATTTTGAATGGAAACTGAATTTACACCATTAAGTTCTCTTGTAGGAGGTATGCTGATTGGTATATCAGCTGTTATACTTTTAATTACAAATGGGCGTATCGCTGGAATAAGTGGAATTGTATCAAGAATACTTCCCCCCTCTATTCATAGATCAGAGTTATCTCAAGGTTTACTTTTTATTGCGGGTCTGATTTTAGCAATCCCAACGTGGTATTTTATAGATGGAGGTATGCCAGTTCAGTTTGTTTCAAATAATTATTTAGTTCTTAGCATAGCAGGCTTGTTAGTTGGTTTTGGAGCCGTGTTTGGCAACGGATGTACAAGTGGACATGGTGTCTGTGGAATTTCTCGTATGTCAACAAGATCTATAGTAGCTACTAGCGTTTTCATGACTACATCCTTTCTGACTGTTCTGTTTTTAAGACATGGATTATAGGGTTAAATTATGCGTAACTTTATAACCCTCGTAACAGGATTAATTTTTGGAATTGGTTTGATTATGTCAGGCATGACTAACCCTGCAAAGGTTCAAAATTTTTTAGATTTTTTTGGTAATTGGGATCCAAGCCTAGCTTTAGTAATGGGTGGAGCAATATTTATTACAATGCCAGGTTTCTGGTTGGTACAGAAACGAAAGTCACCTTTTTTCGAAAAATTATTTCATTTTCCAACGAAAAGTGATCTAGATTTTCGACTGCTCTTAGGAGCTGCAATATTTGGAATTGGATGGGGTCTTGGAGGATTTTGTCCAGGCCCTGCAATTACATCTATTCTAACTGGAAGTAAGGGAACATTTCTTTTTGTAATGACAA
The DNA here is from genome assembly GCA_937142855.1 of uncultured Alphaproteobacteria bacterium. Classification (GTDB taxonomy): domain Bacteria; phylum Pseudomonadota; class Alphaproteobacteria; order Puniceispirillales; family Marisalimonadaceae; genus Marisalimonas. The sequence continues at coordinate 32,912 of CAKZQZ010000040.1, forward strand.
TGATACTTGGCATGGTTCTAGCCAAATCATTGGTAGTGACATTAGAAAGAAATAGAGATGTTTAGCAGCTTTATCAGATGGTTTTAAAGGTTTTCTATAAAATTAAATAATATTGATATTTTGAAATATTTAAATAAAATTTAAATTATCAAAGTACTGTAATAAATTAAGTATATTATGATTGTAAAAAAATTACATGAAAATATTGGAATTTCAATTCAAGGGATTACTCTTTCAAACATTGATGATCATACCTTTCAAGAAATAAAAAACCTATGGCTTGAGCATTTAATAATTTTATTTCCAAACCAAAATATTTCTGATGAAGATCACATCAAATTTGGAAAGAGATTTGGTAACCTTGAAGTTCATCCATCTTTATCTCATAGATCCTCAAAAAACCCTGAAATTTATAGAGTTTCTAATGTTGATGAAAATGGAAACATTATTCCTAACAAAGAAACTTCATGGCAATATTTAAAACAATCCTGGCTTTGGCACACCGATAGCTCGTTTAGAAAGATTCCAAGTAATGGGTCTATCCTTCATGGTATTTCTACTACTAATGAAGGAGGAAATACTCTTTTTGCCAACATGTATAAAGCCTATGAGGATCTAGATAAATCTATAAAAGAAAAAATTAAAAAATTAGAAGTAATTCATGACCATGATTATATAATAAGTTTGTCTAAAGAATTGAGCAAAAGAAAAAATAAAGGTGATTACGTTAAACTTGATCCAGTAATTCATCCTTTAGTAAGAAGACACCCCTCAACAAAAAAGCCTAGTCTTTTTTTATCTCCTCATACAATGGTAAGCATTGTAGATTATAATTATAACGAAGGTAGAGAATTATTAGATTACTTAACTAATCACGCAACACAACCAAAGTATGTATATAAACATTCTTGGAATAATCACGATATAGTAATGTGGGATAATCGTTGTACTATGCATTCAGTAGAGCCTTTTGATAATAATAACATCAAAAGAATAATGCATAGGGTTACATTAGTTGGTGATCAAGAACCAATAATAGCTTAGTATATTAATCGATAAAAAATTAAGTTTGTAAGCTCAATCAGTGACGTTAAAGACCAGCTACAACTTCTTTAGTTATTGCTCTTGGCCTAGTTATTGACAAAAGTGTTCGGGCTTCTTGTTGTCTACCATCGCGGACGAGGCAAGAAGCTAGTGAGTAGTCAATTAGATCACGTTGTGCTTTAGAACCGCCGATCCTGGCATGGTCGCGCATGGCATGACAGAATTGTTTGGCCGCCATAGCCCAATTTTCATCTTCCATCTCTTTATACCCTGTCGCAAGAGTCTTAGTAAGGTCACTTACTGGTCCATTATTGCTGTGTATTAGAGCTTCAAGCGCATCTCTGTTGCCACTTCGTGAATGCGTAATAGCAGCATGAAGGTCTGCAAATCCTAGTCCAGGGTTTGGAAATCTTGCAAGAGAATATGCACTAAGTTTTTTCCAACGCTCAACAGGAACTTTTAAACCTGCAAGTTCTGCACGAAATAAAAGTGATGCAGCATCGGTTAAAACGTTCAGCGGTGGCCCTTGACTTTGCTCTGGTGAAATATTGATATCCAAAACTTGCCACATCCGATCTATGTCACCTGTTTCTAAAGACCAAAGTCCAACATGCCAGTAAATATGGTTGTATAACGTTGCTGATGGATCATAATCCTTGCACCAATTTGATAAGTAGTTAAGACCCTCTTTATCTTCCATATTTTCATAATAGAGATGTGCACGAATATGAGCCGTGTGCGCACTTCTTGGATTAGCATTCATTGCAATCTCTATGTTTTCTTGAGCTGATGCAAGTTGACCAACTTCTATCTGGGCAAATGCTAATTGGGTACGAAACCACCAATTGTCACCGTAGTAAGGCGATAGACGAGAAATAAAGGCAAGTTGTTCTGCCTCGCGTCCAGGCAAGCCAGAAAAACCAATTAAACCAAAGACACTTGTACACATTTGAGCGATCATGACATCAGCGGGCCACTCTTCAACGTGTTTATAAACAGCAGCACGAGCTGCAGGTGCATTACCCTCTAAAAGTAAAGTAGATGCTTCAATGTGTGAACGCTCTCGTGCACTCAAACTTGATGCTAAATCACGGGATTTTCTAAGACATGACATTACACGATCAGGTTGGCCCAGTAACTGCAAATTACGAGCAAGGCCTATGTATGCTAGTGCAAAACTCTCGTCAGCATTAATAGCAGTTTCAAACGCATCTGAAACACCCAACTCTGCCCCAAGAAACTTACTAACTCCTAAGTCATAAGCATCACGTGCCTGAACTGAGAGTGTTGCAACAGGGTTTCCATAGGCGTCATCAAGCATCTCATAAACCTATCATTATTTTACCACATAATCATAGCAATATATCAAATATAAGCAATGAATGCAGATCAAAAATACCTAAGTAAACAAAAACAGTTTAATAGTTAAACAATACCACTATTTTATGCAGTCAAATAAAATTTATTAGAAAATATGGGGGATGTTGCCTGATATACCTTTCAACACTTTAAATGTTGGTCGGGGCGGAGAGATTCGAACTCCCGACCCTCTGGTCCCAAACCAGATGCGCTACCAGGCTGCGCTACGC
>CAKZQZ010000041.1 GCA_937142855.1 uncultured Alphaproteobacteria bacterium
TGAATAAGATACTCATTAACCAGAAAGAAGTAATTAAAAGGAAAAAAGCCATAATTTTTTTAAATATAATTAACCAATGACCTGGCTTAGGAATGATTTTGATTAGCCTTGGGAAAAAGAGAAGTAATATCAAAGGCAATGAAAGTCCAAACCCCATAAATATAAGAATAGAAAAAATATCAATAATATTCCCTGACAAAGCAAAACCTATTGCAGTTCCTACTAGAGGCGCCGTACAAGGAGTAGCTAGCAAAGTTAGAAACATACCAGTTGTAAAGTCTCCTATGTAACCATCTGGCTTATAAGATAAAAGTGTCAATAATTTTGATGGTAAAAAATAATGAAAAAATTCAAATAAATTTAATGCAAATAAAAAAGTTAATAAAATCATAAATACTAGGAAATATGGGCTTTGAAACTGGATTCCCCACCCAACATAATTGCCTGTTGCTTTTATAAGATACGTTAATAGTGATAGTAAAAGAAACGTTGTTAGAATCCCTAATATATTAAAAATTATTTTCTTTCTAAAAACTTGGATGCTTTCCGTTCTATAATTAACTAGCTGTATCATTTTCAAGGACAAAACAGGCAATACGCACGGCATAAAGTTTAAAATAAAACCACCTAAAAAAGCAATAATTACCATTTTCAACCCTAGACTAATATGAGGAACAGAATTTTGTACTAATTTTTGATTAGAGTTTTTAATAAGCATTTCGTAACTTATATTATTAGTCAGAAAAGTTAATTTCAGAGGATCTACAGGGGTATCTAAATTACTTAAATCCAACTCGATATTTAAGTAATTATCATCAGCAAAAACATTAGATTTATAATAAATAGAATTGTTTTTATCCTCTACAATTATATCATATATTTTATCATTAATAGAATTCTCAAATTTTAATTTCAGATAATTTTTATAAATTTCTCCTGATACTAACTTGAGTTCATTTTTTTTAATTTTCTGGGGAAGTTTTGTTTTATATTTATTAATTTTTTTTAAGGAGTTTTTATCTTCGAAAGGATAATTTAATTTATTCAAATCAAATTTCTGGGTAACTGGCACACAGATTTCAGAACATACCTGAGCACTTAATTCTATATATCCATATATATTTTTTTTATTATCTATCGGTTTTATTTCTAGGGGAAAAACCACCTCATTTTCATAACCAAAAGTTTCAATATCAAAAAAAGAAAATCTTTGAGGTGTGGGAAATAATAAATTTACTGCACTTACATTCTTAGTATTTTTCCATGATATTTCTGGTGGAAGCCCTGCATCTCCAGGATTTCTCCAATAAATTTTCCATTTAGGGGAAAGTTTTACTTCTAAACCTAACAGATATTCATTCTTATTATTATTTGGTTTATATCCTGGAAGAAGGTCAAACGTAACAAAGTCATAAACTTGATTAGATGTGGAAGCGTCATAGTTAGTATTTATATTTGCATAAGAGTTTTTTAAACAAATGTGATTTATAAAAAACAAACATATAAATAAGACTATTATTTTATAAAATTTAGAACTCACTACATGATTGTACATATTTAGTTTTCAGATATTATTAATTAAGGTCAGAATATATTGGAAATAGATATATGTATCAAGAACTGTTAGGTAAACTTTTAATTGCGTCACCAGGACTAGAAGATCTTAGGTTTCAAGACTCAGTTATACTAATATGTGAGCATTCTGAGGATGCTGTAATGGGGCTAATATTAAATAAACCACTCCATAATTTTGATATTTACCAAATATTAAAAAAATTAAAAATTAAAAATAATTCAAAAATAGAGAACGAAAATGCTTTTTTTGGAGGTCCGGTTCACTTAAATCAAGGTTTTATTATTCATTCAAACGATAAAGTATACCCAACATCTTCAGAAATATTTACTCAAATAATGATTACAAGTTCTAATGAAATTTTAAGTGACATTTCAAACAACCAAGCTCCTAAGTATTCGAAGATTTTTCTAGGTTGTGCTGTATGGGATTATAATCAGTTAAACAATGAAATACTAGAGAACTCGTGGATAATAACAAATTCTTCAGAAGAAATAATTTTTGATGGGAATTCAGGGTTTGATTTATGGAAAAAATCTTTATTAAATATAGGGATAGATCCTAAAAAGTTAGTTTCATATTCAGGAACTGCATAGAATTTTAGTTAAATAAAGAAGATAACCCTAATTTTTTATATTCTTTTGCTCCAGGACCTATTACTGAAAGAACTGGATGTGAAGAAGATATTAATTTCTCTGCAACTTCAGAAATAGAATTAATAGTTATATTTTCAATCTTTTCTTTAACTTCATCACTTTTTATTATTCGACCATAATCAATCATGCATTTTGCCATATATTCAGCTCTTGAAGAATTGCTTTCTTGGCCCATTATAAAACCTGCTTTCATCTGCGCTTTAGCTCTAGATAGCTCATGATCTGAGACAGAGAATTTAATTTTTTTCCACTCATTAAGGCTAGTTTCAATTAGATCATCTACGTTATTTGGCGAGGTTCCAGCATAAAACCCTAATGTACCAAATGTTTTTTGAATTTGGCTAAAAGCAAAAATAGAATAACATAATCCTTTTTTTTCTCTAATCTCTTGAAACAACCTAGATGACATACCTCCACCAAGTATAATAGTAAGAGCCCTTAGAGAGTATTTGTCTATGTCACAGTTTCTTAAGCCTTCTATTCCAAAAACTAACTGTGTCTGTTCTAAATCTCTATCTTCTCCAGAAAAGCCTGAGGACCATTTAGAATTTACATTACGGGGTTTGTAATTATTTTTAATCTCAGAGAACTTTTCTTCTATGGATTTAAAAAACCAATCACTACTTATATCTCCAGAAGATACAACAACCATGTTTTGGGGCCCATAATTTGATGATAGAAAGTTTTTTAAATCTGGTTTTTGGAATCTACTGACTGTTTCTTTTGTACCTAAAATTGATCTTCCTATTGATTGATTTTTAAAAGCTATGGAATTAAAATTTTCAAAAACTTTGTCGTCAGGTGAATCTATGGACTGTCCAATTTCTGAGATAATAACACCACGTTCTCTTTCAATTTCTTCTTCTGGAAAAGTAGAATGTTTTATTATATCAGACAAAATATCAATGCCTAGTTCTGTGTTTTCCTTCAAAACTTTTAAATAATATGCAGTTACCTCTTTACTTGTGTAAGCGTTAATATCGCCACCAACATCTTCAATTTCTTGAGCTATTTGTTTTGCATTTCTATTAACTGTTCCTTTAAATGCCATATGCTCTAACATATGAGCAATCCCAGATTCATTTTCTGTCTCTTTAGCACTTCCAGAACCAATCCAAACTCCAATTGAGGTACTATTAATATTCATTTTATCATTTACAATGGTAAGACCATTATCAAGAACTTTGAATTCTACATTCATTGGCTTCTCATATTTGATTTAATAAAACTTTGGATTTCAGACATATTTGGATTTATTACCTCAAAGTACTCTTCACTACTCATAATTTTTTTTAGTGGTATGGGGACATCAGGTGAAGAGTTTATGCTTTTACTTATTACACTTGGGAACTTTGCTGGATGTGCACATGCTAAAGATACTATAATTGAGTTATCTTCAACCTGTTTATTATCTATTGCCTTTAGAAGTGCACCATAACCAATAGCACTATGAGGGTCTAATAAATAATTATAATCTTCATATACGCGTTTGATTATATCTAATGTCTCTTCATCTGTAATCTTGTATGCTGCAAATAGATTATTAATTTCAAGTAATTGCTCTTTTGTAATTTCAAATTTGCCTTCATTTTTGAAATCAAACATCTGTTTTTTAACTTTAGCTGTGTCTAATTCATTAATTATATATAACAATCTTTCGAAATTACTTGAAACCTGAATATCCATGCTAGGGCTAAAGGAAGCAATGACACTTTTCCTTTCCATTATGCCGTTATTAAAAAATCTAGTCAGGATATCATTTTGATTAGATCCACAAATTAACCTTGATATTGGCAAACCAATTTTTTTAGCCATCCATCCCGCCAGAATATTACCAAAATTACCAGTAGGAACTGAAAAAGTTATTTCCTTTTCTGGAGCCCCTAACTTTAATGCAGAATAAAAATAGTAAACAATTTGAGGTAATAATCTTACCCAATTAATAGAATTTATTGCAGATAAAGAAGTTTGATCCTTAAAATTTAAATCCTCAAAACAATCTTTTACAATTGATTGACATCCATCAAAATCAGTTTTGACTGACAAAGCGTGTGCTCCACGCTCATTGATATAAGTCATTTGTTTTTGCTGAACCTCTGAAACTCGTAGATGAGGGAAAAGTATGAAAATATCTATATTTTCTTGTCCCTTAAATGCTTCTAATGCTGCCGAGCCAGTGTCACCACTTGTAGCGCCTAAAATAACACCCCTTTTCTTTCTATTATGAAGGGCTTGATTAAATGCCCTAGATAAAAATTGCATTGCATAATCTTTAAATGCAAACGTTGGTCCATGAAAAAGTTCTAATATATAGGTATTATTTTTAAGATTATATAAAGGGGCTATACCCTCATTAAAACCAGAATAAGTATCTTTGCATATTTTAAATACTTCTTTCTCGCTAAGACATGGCTCTATAAATGGACACATAATTTTTGTAGCCAATTCTGCATAATCCAGAGATTTCATATCTTCTAATTCACTAAAACTAAAATGGGGCCATTCTTCTGGCATAAATAGTCCACCATCTCTGGCTAATCCCGATAAAAGTACATCTTCATATGATAATGAAGTTTCTCCACCTCTTGTGCTTGAATACTTAATCTGCTTTGACATTCTAATCTTTCTTTTTAATTCTTAATCTTCCATTAGAAACGTGATAGGAAAAATAAACTATTAAAAGAGATAATGCTAACCCATACCATGTTATCGCATATGATAAGTGTTGATTTCTTAACTTTGGCTCTCCACTAACACCGATTGGAAGGGTCATTTTCTCTCCCACTCTAAGAGCATCAATGTAGTAGTTTGAAATAATTTCAGTAGAATTGAAATTTAGGAATTTAAATATCTCTGATGGTTTTATAGTAAACCAGAATCCATTTTTACCATCATTTTCTGGAACAAAATAACCTTTTTTTTGGGGATATCTTATTATACCATTTACTATTATAATACCGGGTTGGAGGCTAAACTTTCTTTTATTTGGATCTCTGTAACCTTCTGATACCCAACCTCTATTAATAAGTATAATTTTATCATTTGTTAATTTAAATGGTGTAACAACATGAAAGCCTGCGTTGCCTTCGTAGGTTTTCCCAGTAATATAAATTTCATCCTCGTGGAGAAAACTGCCTCTTACTTCAACGGATTTAAACTCATTAATTTTAGTTTTTATTAAACTGGATGGATCTAAAATAGGATTAGATTGGCTTTGACTTATATATCTTTCTATTAATGCTTCTTTCCAAAACAATCTTTTTATTTGCCAAGTTCCAAAACTTAATAACATAACAAAGACAATAAAAGAAACTATTGATGGCCAAAGCATTGGCTTAAAATATATATTCATTTGCTAGTAAAAAGCTCCAATAGTGACTAAGTATTTTACAATACTTATCAACCACCCCACCAATATATGCAAACAAATAAGAACAACCACACTACATCAACAAAATGCCAATACCATGCTGCTGCTTCAAAACCAAAATGGTGGTCAGCCGTGAAATGCCCTTTTAAGCCTCTGAACAAACATACAGTTAAGAAAATCGTACCCACCAAAACATGAAAGCCATGAAACCCAGTAGCCATATAAAAAGTGGAGGCATATATTCCATCTGTAAAACCAAAAGTTGCGTGTTGATATTCATATGCTTGTACAAATGTAAAAATAGCACCTAAAATTATTGTTAAAACAAGACCGTTTATAAAATCTTTTCGATTATTATGCTGTAAGGCATGGTGGGACCAAGTAACTGTGCATCCAGACAATAGAAGTATTAAAGTATTTATTAATGGCAAATCAAAAGGATCTAATGCTTCAATACCCTCGGGTGGCCATACCCCTGTATCAGGATATAAACTTGAGTCAAAAAATGCCCAAAAGAAGGCTACAAAAAACATAACCTCTGAACATATAAAGAAAATCATACCATATCTCATACCAATTTGTACTATAGGCGTATGGTGACCTTGATACTCAGCTTCTCTTACAACATCTCGCCACCAATAAAACATTGTGGCTAACACCATAAAAACTCCTGCTCCCAACACGTATATCGAGTATGGATATTCATGCATAAATAAAGTTAAACCTAAAAACAAGGTGAAACCAGCAGCTGAGCCTAATGCAGGCCATGGACTTGGCTCAACTAAATGATATTGATGTTTTTGTTCACCGCTCATTTCAATCTCCTTGCTTACTTATAATTAATTTATATATATTTTAACCTAATTTAGTCTACTAAATTTTATAACTTTCAATGATATCAACATAAATCTATGTGTCCGCACTAAAAAAAGTATAGGACAAAGTAATTTCTTTTAAATTCTTTGTATTTTCATCTTCACTAATACTTGGATCAACATAAAACGAGACAGGCATTTTAACCTCTTCACCTGGCTGCAATGTTTGTTCAATAAAACAAAAACAGTCAACTTTCATAAAGACGCTACCTGCTTTGGGTGGAGAAACATTATAAACTGCTGTACCAGTAGTTGGCTTGTTAGATAAATTCTTTGCTGTGTAATAAATTATTTCTTGAACACCTGGTTGAACTAAAATTTCTTTTTTTGGAGCCTTGAATTCCCAATTCAATTCAGAAGATATATTAGAGTCAAACCTTATCTGTACATTATTATATTGGCCATTTGAACCAGGTGCAATGGATGCTCTCTGAACCGTACCCGCATACCCAGTAACTCTACAAAACAAATCATATAATGGTACAGAGGCAAAAGATAAACCCAACATGAATATTACAATCAAGAATGCCCATAAAAGAGCGTTATTGTTTTTCTTTGATAAACTAATAGTCATTTAGCCAGTGATATCCATTCTTAATATAGTTATAAAAAAGAAAAGAATAACCATAAAAATTATTATACCAAAAACAGCAATATTTTTTGATTTTCTGTTTTCGTAGAAAGCTTTTATATCATCATCTTTTTTGCTAGTTTTCATAATTAATACTAAATTCCCATATCAATTAATTTATCAAAGCAAATACCAGCAAATATCACGCTTAAATAAAATATAGAATATAAAAAAAGACTTTTTTCAGCTCCATTATTCTTTTTGAATAATAATAACGACCTTCTAAAAAACTCTAGTCCACATACACTAACAATGACAAGGTAGATTAATCCAGAGTAACCCAAAACCCAAGGTAAAAAAGAGGACGGTATTAGAAGAAGAGTATAAATCAAAATGTTTTTCTTCGTTACTTCATCTCCATAAATAATAGGAAGCATAGGGATGTTAGCGTTAGCGTAATCTTCCTTTTTTATTAATGCCAATGCCCAAAAGTGTGGTGGAGTCCACAGAAATATAATTAAAAATAATGTAAGAGATTCCACTCCTATATTTCCTGTAGCACATATTTGACCTATGACTGGAGGAAATGCACCAGCTGCGCCTCCAATTACAATATTTTGAACAGTAGTTCGTTTAAGCCAAATTGTATAAATTACAGCATAAAAAAATATGGTGAAAGCTAATAGACTAGCGGCCATCCAGTTTACAGACAAGCCTAGAATAATAACAGACAAAACAGACACTATTATACCAAAAGATAAAGCCTCAGATGCAAGAATTTTGCCTTGAGGAATAGGTCGATCTTTAGTCCTATTCATTAATTTATCAATATCTCTATCGTACCATTGGTTAAGTACACCAGATGCACCAGCACCGAGTGCAATAGCAAAAATACCTATTGATGCTAAAAAAGGATTTAAATCATATCCACTCACTGGTGTTGATATGTAATAGCCTACAAAAGCGGTAAACACGACAAGTGACATTACTCTAGGTTTCATTAACCTAAAATAATCCAAAGGAGATCCTAGTTTAACGGAATCTTGAATTACATCATCCGTATTAGTAGCAATTAAAGACATATCTACCTATCAAATCTACACTATTTAACTTTAGGAATTTCAGAAAATGTGTGAAATGCAGGTGGAGATGAAACTGTCCATTCTAATGTATTATCAGTAGATCCCCATGGATTTTTGTCAGCTTTACGCTTTTTGACAAACGCTTCAATAATAACAACCAGAAAAATAATGGCACCCAAAGCTCCAATGTAAGAGCCTATAGAAGCAACCATATTCCAACCTGCAAAAGCATCTGGGTAATCAACATAACGTCTAGGCATACCAGCAAGACCTAAAAAATGCATTGGAAAGAAAGTTAGATTAACTCCAATAAAAGTTACCCAAAAATGAAGTTTAGCAAGACTTTCGCTATACTCATATCCTGTCATTTTTGAGAACCAATAATAGAAGGCTGCAAAAAGTCCATAAACTGCCCCTAACGATAATACGTAATGAAAATGAGCGATCACATAGTATGTATTGTGTAAAACCACATCTAAGCCTGCATTAGCAAGAACAACACCTGTTACACCACCTACAGTAAAAAGAAAAATAAAACCTATAGCCCAATACATTGGAATTCTGAAAACGATAGAACCACCCCACATTGTTGCGATCCATGAAAATATTTTAATTCCCGTTGGAACTGCAATTACCATAGTGGCCGCAGTAAAATAAGCTCTTGTGTCAACTGAGAGACCAACTGTATACATGTGGTGAGCCCAAACTACAAAACCTATTACACCGATTGAAACCATAGCATATGCCATACCCAAATAACCAAAAACCGGTTTTCTAGAAAACGTAGACACAATTTGGCTAACAATTCCAAAAGCTGGTAAAATCATAATATAAACTTCCGGATGACCAAAAAACCAAAATAAATGTAAAAACAATATCGGGTCACCACCACCTTCAGGGATAAAAAAGCTTGTACCAAAATTTCTATCTGTAAGTAGCATTGTTATCGCTCCAGCTAACACAGGAATTGCTAATAGTAATAAAAACACTGTCACCAACATAGACCAAACAAATAAAGGCATTTTATGTAAAGTCATACCAGGTGCTCTCATATTAAATATAGTTGTAATAAAGTTAGCAGCACCTAAAATTGATGAAGCCCCCGCTAAGTGTAATGAAAATATTGCTAAATCCATACCCATTCCCGGTGATCCAGATGAGCTTGAAAGAGGTGGATAAATAGTCCAACCTACCCCAACTCCTCCATCTACTACCGCAGATAGAAGAAGCAATACAAAGCTCGGCGGTAACAACCAAAATGATATGTTATTCATTCTTGGAAAAGCCATATCCGGTGCACCTATCATTATCGGCACAAACCAATTTCCAAAGCCTCCAATCAAACCTGGCATTACAACAAAGAAAACCATTATCAAGCCATGAGCTGTTGTAAAAACATTCCACATATGACCATCTTCCATATACTGAACACCTGGATTCATTAGCTCCATTCTCATATATATAGACATTGCCCCACCGATAAAGGCAGCCACAATAGCAAATATAATATACATGGTACCTATATCTTTGTGATTAGTAGAATATAACCATCTCTTCACAAATCCTGATGGAGCTCCATGATCGTCGTGGGATGCAGAAGCATGTGAACTTTGAGACAATGATGCCATTATTTTATCTCCTTAATTTCTTTTTTTTCTAGTAAGGCAATTTTATTAAAATTAGTTTCTTCAGCGTTAGCAAATTTAACTTTTGCTTCTTTTAACCATTGTTTGTATTCGTCCTTAGGTAAAGCTTGAATAACTATTGGCATGTAAGCATGATTAACTCCGCAAATTTGATTACACTGGCCATAATATTTCTTCTTACCCATAGGAACTTCAGTCCAAATTTCATTTACCCTTCCAGCGATTGAATAAACTTGAAGCGCTAGAGACGGTACAAAAAAGGAATGCATTACGTCGTTACCTGTTATTAAAAATTTAATTCTTGTACCCTCTGGAACAACCAGTGGATTATCTACGTCTAACATTCTTTTCTGATTATCTTTAAGATCAGCTTCAGCTATTATGTAGCTGTCAAAAGAAATTTCTTCGTCTGGATATTCATAATTCCAATACCATTGTGCACCAGAAACTTTGACTACCATATCTACCGGTTTATCTGCTTCAGTTAAGTAAAGTAATTTGAAAGACGGTATTGCTATCACTACTAAAATTAAAACAGGAACCACAGTCCAAATAACTTCAATCAAAGTATTATGAGAAGTTTTCGAAGGTTTTACGTTTGGTTTCTCTCTAAATTTAATACATACGTATACTAGCAATCCCAAAACGAAAACAGATATTAAAGTAATAACAACAAGTAGGAAGTTATGAAGGTCAGTTGCCTTAGTAGCAATTATACCAGCAGGCTCTTGGAGATCCATTTGCCATGGCTTTGGTTCTGATGCATAAGCTGAGTTTAAATTAAAGAAAATAAACGAACTTATCCCAATTAAAGCAATTTTTATTTTTTCTTTCCAATTAATATTTGAAGCTTGGAAATTTGTGATCATTTTGTTTGCTCCTCAAACTTTAACTTGAAACAATTCACTACAGGAAAGGAAGTATATTGCTTTAAAATTAAAATGATTTTTTACTGTTTATAACTAGGTTATACTTAAAACTTTTTTAACAAAAATACTAGGTCTAAAATCAAATAATTTTATGAATTACCATAAAAATTTAACTTAATTGATTCAAAAACTTTATTTTGTGTTAAACCTTGTAGAATTAAAATAATACTGCCATTTTAAAAGATATATAATAACCACAGGCTAATACTATGCAAGATAAATCACCTTTAGAAATAACTGATAAAATTTTTTATGAAGATAATGATTTTGATTTAATGAAAGCTCAATCTTTATTATCACAAACGTTAGAAAATGCTGACGATGGAGAGTTATATTTAGAATCAACTAAATCAGAGTCCTTTTCTTTTGACGATGGAAGAATGAAGAACATTTCATATGATAGTACCAAAGGCTTTGGACTAAGAGCAATTGCAGGAGAAGCAAGAGGGTTTGCACATTCAGGTGAAATCTCAGAATCCTCTCTTAAAAGAGCATCTGAAACTGTAAAATCTGTTTCTAAAAACTACTCAGGAATTATGGCCCCTGCGCCAACTCATGGAATTAACAAACCTCTTTACACTTCAATTAACCCTATAGAAGAGACTGCTTTTGAAATTAAAACAAAACTTCTTGAAGAAATTGATAGTTATGCAAGATCATTGGACAATAATGTTGTTCAAGTATCTGCATCTATTTCAGCTTCATATCAAGCAATACAAATATTAAGGGCTGACGGTGAAAGGGCAGCAGATATTAGACCTCTAATTAGACTTAATGTATCATTAGTAGTTCAAAAAAATGGAAGACGTGAAACAGGTAGTTCTGGATGTGGTGGTAGGGGAGTCTATGAAGAGTGGATTAGTAAAGATAAATGGAAAGCACAAGTAAAAGAAGCCTTAAGAATTGCTAATACTAATCTTCAGTCAATACCAACGCCAGCTGGGGAAATGCCAGTTATTTTAGGTCCTGGATGGCCAGGAGTAATGCTTCATGAAGCAGTTGGACACGGTCTAGAAGGTGATTTTAATAGAAAAGGCACATCAATTTTTTCAGGTAAAATCGGAGAAAAAGTGACAGCAGATGGAGTTACAGTTATTGATGATGGAACAATCGAAAATAAAAGAGGCTCAATAACAATAGATGATGAAGGCACAAAGTCTGCAAAAAATATTTTAATCGAAAATGGAATTTTAAAAAATTACATGCAAGACAGACAAAATGCTAGATTAATGAAAATGCAGGCTACCGGAAATGGTCGCAGACAATCTTATTCTCACTATCCAATGCCCAGAATGACAAACACATATATGGATAATGGAACAGTTGATCCTCAAGAAATCATTAGTTCTGTTAAAAAAGGTATATACGCTGTTAATTTTGCTGGTGGTCAAGTGGATATAACTAATGGAAAATTTGTTTTCTCAGCATCAGAGGCTTACTTAGTAGAGAACGGAAAAATTAAACAACCATTAAAAGGAGCCACCTTAATTGGAAACGGTCCAGATGCAATGTCTAAAATATCGCTTATTGGAAATGATTTAGCATTAGATGATGGAATAGGGACATGTGGAAAAGATGGACAAGGTGTTCCTGTAGGAGTTGGTCAACCTACGTTGCTGATGGGTGGAATTACAATAGGCGGCACAGACACTAATTAAACGAAAATTAAAAAGCATCTTCGACAAAGATATTATCTATTTTTTGATTCCAAGATTTACTATATTTTTCAAGTAAAGTCTCAGCTCCTGTTTTCTTATTGTTAACAATATTAAATAATGGATCTAAAAATTGTCTTTCATCAATGCCTCTGCTGTCTAAGTTATTACGCCTTTTTAGTCCATCACTCGAAATTTTTAACATCTGCAGCGCTATATCATGAATAGAAATATTATTAATAAAGCCTCCAAGAGCAAATTTTGCAGCTGAAACTCTTCCCTCCTCAAGAATTTTTGAATTCATAAAAGGTTTTGCCAAATCATATGCTTCTTTTTGAGACTGAGGGTCATACAACAAACCAACCCACAAGGCAGGCAATGCACAAATAATGTTCCAAGGTCCTCCATCAGCACCTCTCATTTCAAGATATTGTTTAAGCCTAACCTCTGGAAATGGAACAGTAATATGATCTTCCCAATCCTTTATTGTTGGATACTGCCCTTCAAAACCTCTTAAATTTCCATTCATAAAATCTAAGAACGAACTTCCTGCAACATCTATATATTTACCCTCTCTGTATACAAAATACATTGGAACTTCGAGAACATAATCCAACCATTTATCATAACCAAAATCATGATCAAACACAATTTGAGGAACTCCAGTTCTATAAGGATCAGTATCTGTCCAAACCATTGCTCTAGAAGACAAATAACCACTTTGCTTACCCTCTATAAAAGGAGAATTAGCAAATATAGCAGTTGCAATAGATTGAAGGGCCAAAGATGTTTGAAATTTTTGCACCATATCTTTTTCATCTAAGTAATCGAGATTTACTTGGATTGTGCATGTTCTTAGCATCATATCTAACCCAAGCTTACCTACTTTGGGCATATGATTTCTCATAATCTCATACCGTCCTTTTGGCATCCATTTTTGATTAGAACGAGACCATTTAGGATCATAACCTAAACCAATCATTGATAAACCTAAATCCTTCATAGCCTTCTTCATCATATTTAGATGGCTGCCAGTCTCCTTACATGTCTGATGTAAATTTTCCAATGGAGTTCCAGACAACTCTAATTGCCCACCTGGCTCTAGAGAAATAGATGCACCAGTGTCATCTTTTAAAGCTATTGTGTTTTTGTTTTCTAAAATTTTTTCCCAATTATTTTCTTGAGCAAGTTTATTTAAAAGCTCACTAATGCCAGATTTGCCTGAGTAACCAACTCGTTCAAAAGTTTCAGTATGGAAAACAAATTTTTCGTGTTCAGTCCCTATTTTCCATTTTTCTCTTGGCTTTGCTCCTGCTTCAAACCATTTGAGAAGGTCTTCTTTTTTTAACCTTGGCATTTAGGCCTCACTATAATGAAATACTCTATAATATTAACAAATTAACTATTTATAGTATAAATTTTTTTTAAAACTATTAATTTTTTGTTGTCAGTTATATTACTTATGTCTCATGTCTCCGTTGAAAAGTTGCCAAATAACAAGGGCGCTGACCACAGCGGTATCAGACCTTAAAATCCTTGGTCCTAGATTAACAGGAATTACAAACTTTTTTTGCCTAATATATTTTATTTCATTAGATGAAAAACCTCCTTCTGGACCAACCAAAATAGCTCCTGGCGAATTGGATGATAATTCAATATTTGCAGAATTTTGACTGTCTTGGGTTCTTATTGTTTCATCACAGTATAATACTTTTCTCTTATCGTCCCAACCGTCAATAACCTTAATAAGTTCCTGAGGATCCAAAATTTCAGGTATAGTAATTCTCTCACTTTGTTCAGAAGCTTCAATAGCTATATCTTGCAACCGGCTTAAATTTAATTTTTTTGTAATAGTCCTTTCTGTTAAGATTGGAAGTATTTTTGAGACACCTAACTCAGTTGCCTTTTGGATAATATATTCATTTGGGGTTTTCTTAACTGGAGCAAATAAAACCCAAACATCATTCTTTACTTCTGCGTTTTTTACTTTTTGTAGAATATTTAAGGATATATTTTTCTTTTCTATTTTCTCTATTTTAGCTAAATACTCACCACATAATTCATTAAAGATTAATAAATTATCATCAATTTTTTTTCTCATGACGTTTATCAGATAGTGAGATTGTTTAAATGAAATGATAATTCTTTTATTTAATAAAAGCTTATCTGAAACATATAATCTTATTTTTGGCTGATATGAAAAATTTGACATTACTAAAATCTATGTTGTTTATAAAATTTGTCTATAGCAGATTGATTGCAACAAACTAAGATGATATTGCATTATTTATGAACACACCAAAAATTAATAACACTGACATATTGGAAAATGGTTGGTGGAACGCTTTACCAAAAAAATATATTAAATGGGTTAGGCTTGGAAGATTTGACAGACCAGTTGGTTTTTGGCTTTTGCTATTACCTGGCTGGTGGGTCCTCCCTTTGACTAGTTTAGGACTGTTAGAATGTTTAAAAATCATGTTTATTTTTTTGATAGGCTCTATTGTTATGAGAGCGGCTGGTTGTACTATAAATGATTTATGGGATAAGGATATTGATAAAAAAATTACTCGAACTAAAAATAGACCTTTAGCAAAAGGTGACATTTCAAATAGTCAGGCTTTTGGTTTTTTATCAATTATGTTGCTAGTAGGTTTAATTTGTTTATATCAACTGAATATTAAAACCTGGTTCGTTGCGATTTCAGCTCTACCGTTAATAATAATATATCCCTTAGCTAAAAGATTTACTAAATGGCCTCAAGTAGTTCTAGGATTAACATTCAGCTGGGCTGTTCCTACAGCATGGGCATCTGCAAATGAAAATTGGAATTTAGGTATTCTTATAATGTATTTTGCAACAGTGTTCTGGATAATAGGGTATGATACAATTTATGGCTGCCAAGATAAAAACGAGGATGAAAAAATTGGAGTAAAAAACTCTGCTGTATCCGCAAAAAATTTTCTAGGTACTTTTGTTAGTTTTTCGTATCTCATATCTTTTATTTTATTAATACTCAGCGGATATTTACTACAAGCTAACTTTTTTTGGTTTATAGGTGTTATATTATGTGGAGCCCACTTCTTTTCTCAAGTTATTAAGCTTCAAGACTTAAATAAAAACCATCCCCTCAATATATTTAGGTCTAACGTTCATTTAGGTTTAATGCTAACAATTTTTTCTTTATCTAATCATATAAATTAGTAAAAATTTAAATTTTAAATTTAAGTCTAAAAAAACCATCAACTAAAACCATGTGTGGAAAAGTTAAGGCAGCCAGGCCAATAAAAATAACTTTAATTAAAGCCTCAGTTTGAGTGTAACTGTATGATAAATAATATAATGCAAAAGCGCTTCCTGACCAGCTTGCAATAGAAAAAATTGCCATTAGCCAAATTGCTTTTCCTTTATTCATAAAATTAATCAATGTTGGAATTATTCTTTTGAAATGATTCAGGCTATGAATAAAACAAAAATATAGTGCAAAGGCTAATAAAGGTGGGAAGAAAGTAATAATTAAAATAATTAAAACTACTAATTTAAAATAATCATAGGAAAATCTAATTTTCTTATAATTTATTAACAAGACAATAATTGATAAAACCCAAAAAAACATTAATCCTTTTAGAGAAGTCCATAATAAGGATAATTTATCACCTGATAAGATTTGAAAAAACTGATCTACCTCGTTTTGATTTGAAAAAATTATTCCCAAAACAACTAAACTTCCATGAACATATCCTCTTATAAAATAGAAATTATTTTCATTCCATTTTAAATCACCACATCCAAAATGAAATATGCTTATTAAAATGAACATGAATAGAGTGATTACAGGAAAGTAATACCAAAATATTAATATCATGGTACAGAACAATAGGTAACTAATCAAAAAACGGATCTGCAAACTGATTTTTTTAGAATAGCCTAATGTTATTGAAATAGCACCATCTAGAGCACCATGAGGTATCCCAACAAAAAGAATTAAAAATAAGGATAAATAATCCCACCAATTCAAGTCAATTTCTAACATCAGATCTCAACATAAAGAAAAAAGATTTAATAAAAGGTAATTTAGGCATTGAAAAAATCACCTTAAGTTTAGTCAATATAGAACATTCTCCTGACATAAACTTTGCCATTTCATCCCCGTTTAATTGACTTGCTAATCTTGAAAATATTTTAGGAGCCAATTGGGGAGATTTATCTATTACAGTTATAAAAATTTTATCTAAGAACAAATCTACTTTATTATGAATTTCTGTGTTTATAAGAATTTTCTTATTTATTTGATTTGAAATTTGGGATACCTGTTTTTGAATAAAGGTAAAAGCATATCCAGAAGAAGGTCTAACTGCGCCACCTCTTGTACCAATATTAAAACTATTTGGTGATTTAATAGAAATTTGATGCATTGGAATTACACCCTTTTCATGATTGCTTACTGTAAATGAGGTTAAATCAAAATGCTTTTTAAGATATTTAGAAATTTCAGTTGTATAAAATTTTTTATTTTCAATTTTTTTTGAAAATATTGTTGATTCAACCAATGCTTTTTTCTTACTAAATGGCAGCAAATAAATAAAATGCATTCCTTTAGACTGATCACATCTAAAATCCATCAATATTACAGCTGTCTCATCAAAAACATCTTTATTAGCTGTTACTACGTACCCTTGGAAATGTTGCAATAGAGCATTTGAAGGAATGTCAGGGGGTCTACTATCAAATATTAATTCGCTTTTAATTTTCTGGTCTTTAACAAATAAATAATTATCACGTTCAATTACGTTCTCTTTAAAATAATTAATTTTATTACTCTTTAGTTCAGACTTACAAACACTTAACCACCTTTTTCTCTTGATTACGCAATAAGGATGTTTTGTGGAAGAAAGAGTTGTCTTAGAATTTTCTGTAAATATTGACCATCTAGTCCAGATATGGTTTGCGTTTTTATAAGCGTCTTCATTAAATTCATTCTTCCAAAAACCCCAAAAATGGTCTTGGGGAATATCATTCTTTTTACCTAAAAATAAATTAATATTTTTTAATGGAATTTTATTAACAAGCCTAGCTAACGAAAAAGCAGCACACCCCCCACCAATTATATCAATTTGACTATACTTCAATTGGATAAAACTCTTTTAAATATTTATGAAGTTTAGATTCATGTTTAGTTTGGATTTTTCTTTTAGAAATTTCAGTTATAATTTTCAATGCTGTTATTTTTACTTTAGTTAAATTTGAAGTTACTTGCCGGCCCATATGCCAGTTAAATTTTTCGTTTTTAAGTTGGATGCCTATTTCTCTATAAATTCCTCCAGCAATTGATATGGCAACTCTAATTTTGAAAGGTAAGTAAAGTAAACCTTGTGAACCACTATTATAATAGTTTTCAGCTAAAACTAATAATTTTTTAACTCCTAAAGAAATTATTTTTATTTTTTGTTGATCATATTCTTTTGCTGCTTTTACAATTTCATTAGCAGATAAATTATTAATCCAACTTCCAGGCAAATATCTTCTACCCATTTTTGCATCCTCTAATACATCTCTTGCAATATTAGTCAGTTGCATTGCAATACCAAGATCAATTGCAAATAATTTTGCATTTCTATTGTTGCAATCTAATGCATTACACATCATTAACCCAACTGTCCCTGCAACTTGATATGAATATCTTATTAATTCAGATTGCTTTTTAAAAGATATGGATTTTTGATCTGAAATTAGCCCGTTAACCAAATCAATTGAAGCTTTCTTCGATGATAAATTAAAATATGCAGGATAATTTATATAACTTTTTTTTGAAGATAATTGTTTTTCTTCACCTACAAGATAGCTTTTAATACTGTTAAGTTGCTTTAAAGATGATTTATCTCCACTATCAGCTATATCATCCAAAATTCTACAAAAACTATATAATTCTGCAGCTCTATCAATGTATTTTCTAGGTAAAAATTTACCTGCCCAATAGAAGCTTTTACCATTATCTTTTAAAACTAATTTTGCATCTTCAATATGGTTATCCATATCTATTCTCTTTTATTTAATAAGACTTTCAACAATTTTAGCGGAAGACAAAACCCCTGGAACTCCAGCACCTGGATGAGCACCAGCAGCAGCAAAAAATAAGTTATTAATATGTGGATCTTTATTATGATATCTAAACCAAGCAGATTGTGAAAAGTTTGGGGCTATAGAAAAACCAGCTCCGTGTTTTGAGCGGTAATCTTTTTTAAAATCAAGAGGTGTCATGAAGAATTGGTCACAAATAACTTTATTTAGTTCAGGTAAAATTGTTTTGTCTAAAGCCTCAATTATTCTTTTTTGTAGTTTCTTTCCTTCTATTTCCCAATCAACATTTCCTTGTAGGTTTGGTACAGGACACAAAACATAAAAACTATCACAACCTTTTGGAGCAAAACTTTGATCAGTTGCCGTAGGTCTATGTATGTAAAGTGAAAAATCTTCACTTAAAATTTTATTATCAAAAATATCTTTTAATAAACCTTTAAACCTTTTGCTTAACCAAATTGAATGGTGAGCAATATTAGGAAATTGCTTTTTTGTACCAAAAAAAAGAACAAACATGCCCATAGAGTAGGTTGTAAATTTTTCAGGTAAGAATTTTTTTCTTTTTTTTATTAATCTATCTGTCTTTAAAATTTCACTATAAAAGGTAGGTGGGTCACCATTGAAAATGATATTGTCTGCGTAAAATTCATCACCATCCATACTTTTTAATTTTTTTATAGATCCATTTTGTTCATAAGCACTTTTTATATCTACGTTATACTTTACAGTAACTCCAGACCGCTTTAAAAGTTTTGTCAATTCTTGAACTAATTTTCCCGTACCTCCCATACTAAAATATACACCCCAATTTCTTTCTAAAAAATGAATAAGTGCATAAATTGATGTAGTTGAAAAAGGATTGCCTCCAACTAAGAGTGGATGAATAGAAAAAGCTGCTCTTAAATTAGGGTTTTTTATATATTTATTAACCAATTGCGAAACTGTAAAATAACTTCTAAGTTTCAAAAGAGCTGGAATTTGTTTTAGCATAAATAAAAATGAATTAAATGGCTTGTCTGCTAATTTTGTAAACCCAACATCAAAAATAGATTTTGAAGCTTTTAATAAATTTTCATAATTATCAGCATCACTAACTGAAAATTTTTTCATTTCTTGTTTAGTTTTTTCAATTGTTTGAGAATAATCGAAGGTTTGACCGTCATGAAAGTGAAATCTATACCATGGATCTAAAGGCTTAAACTCAACATAATCCTCTCTTTTTTCATCAAAGAGTTCAAAAAGTTCATCAAATAAAAATGGAGCTGTTATAACTGTAGGGCCTGCATCATGTTTAAAGCCATTTTTTTCAAATACTTGTGCTCTACCACCCAAAGTATCTAATCTTTCTAATAGTGTTACTTTATGGCCAAGGGCTTTTAATCTTAGAGCAGAAGCTATACCACCAAAACCACCACCAATAACAATACTACTAATTTGATTTTGTTTTCTAATTTCTCTTTTCATCTAAACCTAATAACGTGACTATTATCTTAATTTAAAAATAAAAAAAGCCTGCAGAACTAACTGCAGGCTTTTATAAAGTTAATTATTAAAGCTATGCTGCTTCTGATTCAGTAACAGCAACATTCCAAATAATCACACCAAATGCAATTTTATTTAGAACGTCAGCTAAGTTATATATTATGTTAAGTGAGTTATCATCAACTCCACCGGCCATGTAACCCATGAAATAACCGATTGGATAAATTGCCCAACCAATTGTAACAATCCATCTCATTGTAGAGAAAGCTGATCTAACTGACTCTGGAGCTTCTTCACTAGCTTTGCTTGCTTCACCAGCAAAAACTTCATATAGAATGTATATCCAACCAACCATTCCTATAACAAAACCTAGTGTTACGTTCATGTATCCAGCTTCACCTAAATATCCACCGACAAGCATAACCAATGAACCAATCATTAATTTCCAGAAAACACCACCAGCAACAGCTGTACATGCTCTAAGAATTATGTAAAATTCTACCATTAATAATGGAACGGTAATTAACCAGTCAATATATCTATAAACTGTAGGTGTTTCAGCGGTTGCTACCCACACATCTCTCATATAAAAGTAGTGTACTGCAGCCACTAAGGTCACAAGACCAGAAACTGTTAGTGATGTTTTCCACTTTGCAGAAACTCTTTGTGTTTCCATAAAAAAGAAAGCAGTTGAGGCTACAAGAGCCATAGAAATTAACCAGAAGCTTATTCCTACAAAATCATCTGACTTTAAATTAGCACTATCTGCTGCATTAGCCAGAAATGGTAATGACGAAATGAAAGCTGCCGGCAAGGCATATTTTAAAATTTTAGACATTTATAAACTCCCCTTATATTTGTCACATTTTCTAGCAAATGCTAGATTTATGCACTATTAGCTAGTACTTTGTATGAGACAATAAAAAAGAATTAGATGTTAATCAACAAATAAAAGTAAAATAAAGTTATTTTTTTTAGTAGAAAACATACAAGTTATTGATTTAAAACATTTTTTTATTTTAGTAATAATCATGATTAGTATGGAAATATGGGAGTTTTTATATGGATACAGTGTTAATAGGTGGTATAGGTTTCCTAATTTTAGCAGGAATTTCATTTCTTTTGATAAGAAAGGTAGATAACTCTTCAATGACTGATAAGAATAAAAGATTGTTTAATTACATAATATTGGGAATGTTGATATTGGTAACTATTGCTATTTTTAAATGGCACAGTAGTACTTATTTAATTCCAAACTGAAGAATTAAACTATTAATTCACCTTTGGTAGTAGCTTGAATTATTTTCCAATTAGGGTTTTGAGGTTTAATTGCTTTAGATCGTAAATTCTGTAAAATTGAAAATCTATATTCCTTCTCATTTATAATTTTATTCAACCACTCATTTAAATTAATGCCCTTACTACCTTGTGTGTCCTTCATATATTGTAATGCATTTATTTCAGATAAATCATTAAGTTTTATATTCTTACCACTTATTGATGACAATCTCTTTGGAAATTTATCTTGAAATGGCAATATGCCTGGCACTGAAACATATCCATAAATATCTTTTTTATATTCAAAATCTTTTATTTTTACTGTTTCCAATTTTAATTTTACAAAATCATAGGCAATTCCAAGACCCTCTGTCAGATGCATTTTATTTAATTGATCTTCTTTCAACCATAATACATTGAGATTTACTGCCACACCCTCGCATGGCCACTGTGTCGCAGGCACTGAACCATATGCAGAAATTGATGCTGAATAAACAATATCAGAGTCATACAAAGTCGCTGTTGTAACAGAAATATCCTCATTTAGAGTAAATTTTCTTTTCAGCTGATATGGTGATCTGTTTGAGCCTACAGACAATATAGGAATTCTATTATCTAGTTTATGACATATTTCTTTTACAAAGGACCCTTTATAAAAAGAAAATGAGTAATCAGGAGCTGGATAAGGGTAGCTAATAGCTCTTTCAAATGGAGAAAAAATTGGAAAAAACTTATCTATATTAGCAGCATCTTGTTTTTCTCTAAAAGAGCTCATAGATATTTTACAATCCTAAATCTTCATCGTACCCTAAAGCCAAATTCATACATTGAATTGCAGCTCCAGACGCACCCTTACCCAAGTTATCTAATCTAGAAGAGATTATAAGTTGTTCATTTTTATCATTTCCAAAAATACTTATATCTAGAAAATTAGTATTTACTAAATTGTCAGGCCTAAAAAAACCTTTAGAGTTTAAACCTTCGTCTTTTTTCAATACTGATACAAACTTTGAATCTAAATAAAATTCTTCCATTAAAGTTTGTATTATTTTTGTATCTACTTTTTTTAAGAAAGAAGAAAAATGAATTGGAATTGATACGATCATACCTTGAATAAAATCTCCTACTGATGGCATAAAAATAGGATTTAAAACTAAGTTATTGTGAAATTTAATTTCTGGTAAATGTTTATGGTCTAAATTTAGTCCATACGTAAAAAAAGGTTCGTGATCTTCTTTATTAAAATAATTAATCAGATCTTTACCTCCGCCCGAATACCCACTAACAGCGCTTATTATAATAGGATTATTTATTGAAATATATTTTTTATCAATAAGTGGTTTAATTATAATATTAGCTCCAGTTGGATAACATCCAGGAACAGCTATTCTTTTAGATCCTATAATTTTATTTCTATAATTTTGTCCAAGCTCTGGTAGACCATAGGCCCAGTCTTGATGAGTACGGTGAGCTGTTGAAGCATCTATAATAATAGGGGATTCATTATCTAGCTGGTCTGCAATTTCAACGGTTTCAATAGCGCTTTTGTCTGGCAAGCATAAAAAAACAACATCACACGAAGCTAACATCTCTTTTTTATAAGATGCACTTTTTCTCCTAACTTTGTCGACTGGCAAAATATTTACATAAGGATGTTTATTCAATCTTTCATATACTTGAAGACCAGTGGTACCACTTTCGCCATCAATAAAAATATTTTTTCTCATTTTATCCTTTTAAAATGTTTATTAACGTTGCAACAACTATGACACTATATTAATAACTCAAATATAAATTTTTGTAATTTATTTTTAGGATCTTAAATAATGTGTGCCAAAAAGCTTAATGATACTGACATAATGAATCTTCTTATCGATACTGCCCTCAAAAATGGAGCTACAGCAGCCGATTGTGTTCTATCAAGAAGTAGAGGCGTATCATTAACAAGAAGGTTAGGTAAGGATGAAAATATTGAAAGATACGAAGATTTTGATACTGGGTTGAGGGTGTTTGTCGGTAATAAAATTGCATCAGTGTCTACAAATGAAAGTTCTGAAAGTTCTATTAAAGATGTAGCATGTAGGGCCGTTGAAATGGCTAAAATTGCTCCTGAGGATCAATTTAGTTTAATTGCAGATCAAGAAACTCTCCTAGAATTTCCAATAAACAAAAACTTATCAATAGATAGTTATGACGATAATGAACCTAATATTGACATTATTAGGCAAAGGGCGTCTGAAATTGAAGAAGCGGCTTTAAGCGTAAAAGGAATAACAAATAGTGACGGTGCAGATGCCTCATGGGGAGAAGGAGAAACTCTTTTAATGACTTCAAATGGTTTTCTGGGCAGTTCGAAAAAATCTAACCACAGCATAAGTGTTGTTGTAATCGCTGAAAAAGATGGAAAAATGGAAAGGGACTATGATTATTCTTCTAAAGTCTTTGCTCAAGATCTAAAAAATCCACAAACTATTGGAGCTGAAGCTGCAAAAAAGACATTAGCCAGAATGGGAGCTGTAAAACCAGTGACTGGGAAATATCCTGTAATATTTGACCCAAGAGTTTCACGTTCAATTGCTAGTCATTTTGCATCAGCGATAAATGGCTCAGCTATAACTCGTAAAACAAGTTTCTTAAAAGACATGCTTGAAGAAAAAGTTGCCAATGCTTCTATCAATTTAGTAGATGACCCATTGCTCAAAAGAGGTTTAGGCTCGAGATTATTTGATGGCGAGGGATTAGGTACATCAAAACAAACTTTAATACAAGACGGTGTTTTACAACAATGGCTTCTAGACTTATCATCAGCAAAACAACTAAATTTAAAACCTACTGGGAATGCCAAGCGAGGTATTAGTGGACCTCCATCGCCTGGTACTACAAACTTGACATTAATGAATGGAAAAGAAACACCAGAAGAATTAATTTCAAATGTTAAAGATGGTTTATACATTACTGACATGATTGGTAGCAGTATATCAATGGTGACTGGTGATTATAGTAGAGGAGCAAGTGGATTTTGGATTAAAAATGGTCAATTATCACAACCAATTACAGAAGCAACTATTGCTGGTAATTTAAAAGAAATGTTTATGACCATCATTCCTGCCAATGACCTTGATTATAACCAGTCTATTAATTGTCCAACATTGCTTATTGAAGGGATGACCATTGCGGGGAATTAATTAATTGACAGAAAAAAAAAACGAGGAACATTTTAATAGGTTTCTAGCCTGGTTTGACATGATTATTAAAGATCATGGCTTCTTGAGACTATGTTACAACAACTTTCACAAAGTTGATAAAAATCTCTACAGATCAAATATGCCTACCCCTTCAAGAATAAAAAATTATAGTAAACTTGGAATAAAGACAATTATCAACCTCAGAGGTGTTAGAAAAGACGGTGGATGGTTACTAGAGAATGAAGCCTGTAAAAAATATAATATAAAATTAATAGACTTCAGAGCCAGATCTCGTGCAGCGCCTGAAAAAGAAATGATTTTTGAAGCTGACAAATTATTTAAAAATATTAGTTACCCAGCTCTTATACATTGCAAATCAGGAGCCGACAGAGCTGGTATAATGTGTGCTTTATATTTTCTACTTCAAAAAAAACAAGAAACTAAAAAGGCTAAACAACAGCTCTCTTGGAAATACTTACATATTAAGTGGGCAAAACCTGGAGTTTTAGACTCATTTGTTCATGAATACTCAACTCAATATAAAATTGATAAAATAAAATTTTTAGATTGGGTTAAGAAAAAATACGATCCAATTAAACTAGAAAAAAACTTCAGGTCTATTTGGTGGGTTAATCGTTTAGTAGATGATGTTTTAAAACGAGAGTAGTTATTAATTCTTTGAACTTGTCTGATATAATTTTTTGTAGAGACTGGATTTTTTAATTAAGTCTTCATGTTTTCCAATATCTACTAACTTACCTTTGCTAAATAAAATTATTTGATCAGCGTAAACCACATTCGATAATTTATGAGTAACTGTTATCGTAGTTTTATTTTTTGCGACATTACTAAGAGTTTTAGAGATTTGATTTTCGGTTTCAGCATCCAAAGAGCTTGTTGCCTCATCTAATAAAAGAATAGGTGCATCTTTCAAAATTGCCCTAGCAATTGAAATTCTCTGCTTTTGTCCACCAGATAAATTATTACCACCCTCTCCAACTATAGTCTCGTAACCTAGTGATGAAGCACTAATAAAATTATGAATATCTGCATTCTTAGCTGCTTTAATGATTTCTTTTTCTGTTGCCTCTAATTTTCCAAATTTTATATTTTCGAGAAAACTTTTATTATAAATTATTGTATCTTGACTTACTAAAGAAATGCTGTTCCGAAGAGAGACAATATCCACCTTAGTTATCTCTTGGTTATTTATAAGAATCTTTCCAGATGAAGGATCATAAAATCGTGATATCAAATTTATTATTGATGATTTGCCTGCACCGCTTTGACCAACCAATGCAACATTTGTACCCCCTTCAATAGAAAAATTTATATCATCTAAAACTTTTGATTTTTGATTATATGAAAAATTAATATTTTTAAAAATGATACTGGGAGGTTTATTTTTATTTAAATTTAAATTTGGAGCTGAGGTTAAACTGTTAATTTTTGGAAGAATACCGATTTGAATATATATTCTATCTAAAGCAGACAAAGCCTCTTGTAATACAGTATTAAACGTACCTAAGGCTCTTGCAGGTTGGGCAATCATTAGTAAAGCAGTTACGTAACCTACAACACTACCTGGAGACAGCTCTCCTATTGCAACTCTATAGCTTGCCAACCCAATAACACAGGCTGCGGCCACTCCTCCTAAAATCTCAAGAATGGGTAATACTTTTGCCCTTCCAATAACCAAGTTATACATTCTTTTAAATAACTCATTCAGAACATTTTCTGACCTTTTAATTTCAATTTTTTCTAGATTATAGGATTTAACCATCCTTATGCCTTGTAACATTTCAGTTAAAGTGGAGGTAACAGTTTCC
Source organism: uncultured Alphaproteobacteria bacterium (assembly GCA_937142855.1). Taxonomy (GTDB): domain Bacteria; phylum Pseudomonadota; class Alphaproteobacteria; order Puniceispirillales; family Marisalimonadaceae; genus Marisalimonas. Next base: position 26,210 of record CAKZQZ010000041.1, read on the forward strand.
ATTTGTTCTTGAAGAGCTGTAGCAACGGTATTTTGTTTTTTACCAATTTTAAAAATTGGTTTAAGTGCTATAGGATAAATAATAAATACAAGTATAGATAAAAGCCAATCTAACCAAATAAGGTAAGACATTAATGCTATAATAGTTAAAGTATCTCTTATTAAATTGTTTATGCTCCTCTCAAAACCATCCCTGATTAATATAACATCATTCATTATTCGAGAAACATGATTTCCTGATGAAAATTTATTAAGAGTAATTAAATCACTATTAATAAGGTGTTTGGATAATTTTTTTTGAATATCAACGGAAATTGATAATGATATTTTTGAAACTTGTCTTATCTGGAAAAACATCGCTATGCCACGGATTATTGCAATAACAGCAATGATAAAGGGTAAAACGATCCAGTTATTGTTTTGATTGTCCAATAAACCATCAAATACAAGTTGAATTAGATAAGGATAAACGGAAGCAGTAGCTGCAACTAAAATTAATAAGAAGAACGCTATAACTATTTCAAGAAGATATTTCGATGCAAAATCATTCCAAAAATCTTTAATTATGACTTTATTGCTCTTCGTTATAATTTGACTCTTTTTCATCATAATCCGATATAATATAAAACTGTATGTTAACTTATTATATAAATGATATGTATAGATAGATAGTTATTTTGTTTTGTTTATATTGATTTTAAAAAATAATAACTCAAAACCTAAAAACTTGGGATTATAGATGCGTATTATAAAACGTTTTAGTAAAACTCATTTTGGCCAAAGATTTATTGGTTTTCTTTTTTATTTTATAACAAGTTTGATATGCAAATCAATAAGGTGGAAGTATTTAGTAGAGAATGAAAAATCAAATATTTTAAAAAATGATCAAGAATATATTTTTTGTTGTTGGCATAATAGACTTTTTTTAGGGCCTCACCTTTTACCCCGGAATAGAATTATCAATGCTCTCCAATCTAGTCATTCGGATGGCATGATTACCTCGCTAGCATTCGAATACCTTGGTATGAAAGTAATTTTGGGGTCTTCAAAAAAAGGAGGAATGCAAGCCTTTAGAAATATGGTTAAATGTATACAATTAGGTGAAAGTGTTGCCATCACCCCTGATGGCCCAAAAGGCCCAAAAGAAACAGTAAAGGAAGGCATTATAAAATTAGCCCAAATTACACAAAAGCCTATAATCCCTCTAGTTTGGTCTACCAATAAGTATAAAGCTTTTAATTCATGGGATAACTTTGTTGTACCTTTTCCATTTTCAAAAGGTGTTTATAGTTTTGGTAATCCAATATATGTTAAGAAAAAAATCAATGACGAAGAAATCGAAAAGGCAAGGAAGAATCTTGAAAATGAAATTAAAAGACTTACTAAACTTGTTTATGACAAAACAAGTTGATTTTTTTATTTAAGTGAGACTTTGAATGTCACTAATTACATATAATTTTTTATGGGGGATCATCAAGTATTTCCTACCTAAATATCTAGAAAGACGCCAAAAAAAAGGTAAAGAAGACAGCAAACGAATTAATGAAAGGTTTGGGATTTCGAGAAAAGAAAGACCTGAAGGAACTATTATTTGGCTCCATGGAACAAGTGTCGGGGAGTCAGTTGCAGCTCTAGCTTTAGCAAATTCAATGAAACAAAATGGTTATGGAAACAATAATAATGAATTTTTTCTTTTAACTACTAATACTCTCTCTGCTGCTAAATTAATAAAAGATAAAATTAAAAAAGGATTGCCAGCAATTCATCAATATCACCCTTATGACCATCCAAAGTTTGTGAATAAATTTTTAAATCATTGGAAGCCTAATATGGCTGTTTTTTTAGAATCAGACTTTTGGCCCAACTTAATTTATATAACTGCAAAATCTAATATTCCAACTATTTTAGCATCTTCACAAATGTCAAATAGATCAGCTCGTTTTTGGACAGGTTTAGGTTATTTTTTGGGGAAGAAAATATTTTCTCAAGTCACTGATGTGTTAGCAGTAGACCCAAAACAAGCATTACTTTTTAAAAAATTAGGGGCTCCCAATGTAAAAAGTTTGACGAGCCTTAAATCAATCGCAGAAAAGCCTCCAATTGATAAAAGCTATATAAGAAATCTTAAAAAATATTTGATAAGAAAAAAGGTTCTACTGGCTGCATCTACACATCCTGGTGAAGAAGAATTGATGATTAAGTTAGCTGACCTGCTTAGGAAGCAAGCCTATGATAATATTTTAATTATTATAGCTCCTCGTCATATTAAAAGAAGTTCAATTATACAAAATAGAATAAAAGCCGCTGGGTTTGATATTAAATCCAGAAGCAAGGGAGAGTTTCCTTATAAAAACGATACTTTTTATTTATCTGATACAATGGGCGAAATGGGCTCTCTAATGGAAGTAGCAGATTTAGTATATGTTGCGGGATCTATGGTTCCTGTTGGAGGGCATAGTCCTGCTGAAGCTTCTCAATTTGGAAAGCCGGTAATCATGGGGCCACACACAGAAAAATGTGACGCTCAAATCAAAGATTTAGTATGGTCTGGCGGCGCTGTCCAAATCGAAAAAAGTCCTGACATGACAAAATATTTTTTAGACACAACAATTGAATTGCTGAGTAATAAAGAGCGACTTGAAGATATGGGAAAAAATAGCTTGATTGCTTCTGGTTATGCTCAACAACGTGCTGATGAAGCAAGCATTTATTTGCTTGATATATTGAATAAAAATAAAATTGAAGATGTTGCTTAAGAATGATCAAAGCACCAAAATTTTGGTATAAAGAAGATAGATTATCCAAATTAATAGCTTTTCTGGCCTATCCTCTTTCAATAATTTGGATTGTGATTGCTTATATTAAAAAAAATATGAGAATGCCTTACAAATCAAAACTTAAAGTCATTTGTATAGGCAATCTAAATATTGGTGGAACGGGCAAAACTCCCTTTACCATTTACACTTATAAAATCTTGAGAGAATTAGGTTATAAACCAGCCTTTTTGACAAGAGGATATGGAGGATTAGAAAAGGGACCATTAAAAGTCAAACTCAAGCATAACTATAAGGACGTAGGTGATGAGGCTTTATTGCTTAATAAAGTTGGACCAACAATTATTTCAGCTGACAGATCGCAAGGGGCTAAATTTATTGAAAGCCATAAAGATAACTATGATGTAATATTAATGGATGATGGTCTACAAAATAATCAATTAGAAAAAAATATAAAGCTTTTGTTAGTTGATAAAAAGTTAAAATTTGGAAATGGGTTTTGTGTTCCTGCAGGACCATTAAGAGAACCAATAAATAATGGCTTAAGTAATATTGATGCAATTATTTTGACAGGTAATAATGAAAAAAACACAGATCTTAAAAATAAACTTGCCCAAAAACCTGTTTTTAACTCATCTATTAAAGTTATAAAACCATCAAAGATAAAAGCCAATAAATTTATGTCATTTTGTGGCTTGGCAAACCCTGATAAATTTAATGAAACGCTTTACCAGAACAAATATAATATTATTTCAACAAAGTTGTTTCCTGATCATTATCAATACACCGAAGAAGATATTAATAATTTAATTTTAGATGCAAAAAATCAAAATTTAACACTGATTACTACTGAAAAAGACTATGTTAAAATTAAAGATAAGAAAAATGAGATAAATGTTTTATCGATAGAGAGTAATTTAGAAAAAACAGATGAGAAAAAATTCAAAATGTTTTTGGAAGAAAAACTAAATGCCTGATCCTCTTAGTTTTCGTATAAAAAAGCAATTTGACAGGTATATTCATGACCCTATAGCAGCTATGCTGGCTATTCCATTATTTTTAATTCTTAAAATTTTACCATTCAGAATTTCATCCTATTTATGTGGGAGCTTAATGTACTTAATTGCTCCACTAACTTCTTATAATAGTCGTGTTAAAAAACATATGAAGATTGCTTTTCCTCAAAAATCTATTCATGAAATAAATAAACTTACAAGGCAACACTGGTTTATGCTTGGGCAAAC
>CAKZQZ010000042.1 GCA_937142855.1 uncultured Alphaproteobacteria bacterium
GAACCAGGTGAAAGGTTTGTAGTTCTCCATGTTGAAACTTCATTAATTTTATATGAAAAATGTGAATAAAAAGCGAATGCTGCTGCATCAACTGTTCCTGTTTCAATGGCTCTATATGTTTCTGGAGCTGTAACAGTAGTAGGAACCGCACCGATTACTTTCATTGCTTTACCAATTCCACCAAGAGCTCTCACTCTCATACCTTTAAAATCTGCAAGCGTTCTTGGTTCTTTTCCTCTTCCCATAAACTCATATTGTGGCAAGGCAGCAGACATTAAGAGTTTAGCATTCCATTTTTTCATTTCTTTAATAGTTGCTGGATGATTATATACGGCTAAGTCAGCAGCCTTTTGAGCATCACCGTTTGTGATTGGTAAAAATGGAAGTTCTAAAACGGTTACTGATTTATTTTTATCAGCATGATAGGAAGCACAGAAAGTTGCTGCCTCAAAGGCTCCTAGAGATATCCCGTCTAAGTTTTCTCTTGGCTTAGATAAGGTGCCACCATAATTTATTTTAATAGTAAAGTGACCGTCTGATTTGTCAGCAACATAAGCAGAAACTGCTTCTATACCTTCTGTAAAGGCTCTCCTTTTGCCCCATGTGGAAAGATTCCAACTTACTTTTTTTCCATGGTTAGCTGCTAAAGCTGAAGTTTTGACACTATCAATAGGTCCTCCAAATATTAGACCAACTGTCAATAGTGATAACAATGGTATTGATTTTTTCATTTATTCCTCCGAACTAAAATTTCATTCAGTTTACAGATAATTTTTTTAATATAAAGTGTTAAATAAAGCTTTTTAAATATTACTTTCATGAGAAATCAATGGAACCAGGAAAACCAGATTTTAATTATTTACCGTTTAAGGTTCATAACAATATTGTTTATTTAGCAGGGCAATTAGCAAAAGAGAATGGAGCTGTAAAAAATATAGGAAGAGTTGCAGAAAGTATAACTGAAGAAGAAGCATCAAGACAAATGAGTCTTTGTGCAAAACATGCATTCTCTTGGTTGGAAATAGCAGCCAAGAATAACAACAGTGAAATTGAATCAATATTAGATCTTAAAGTTTATGTTTCTTGTAAAGAAAATTATGACGGAATATCTAGATTAGCAGATTTTGCTTCTAATGTGTTCATAGAGAAATTAGCAGAAAATGGCAAGCACCCAAGGTCTGTGTTCGCAGTTACAAGATTACCTCAAAATGCTCCTGTAATGATTGATCTTAGAGCTGCACTTAAATTGAAATAAGGAAATGAGAATGAATGATGTTATTAAAATCAAACTAGATGAAATCAAAATGTTAGTAACTGAAGTTTTACAAAAGCAAGGGTGTGATATACATAACGCAAAAGCGTTAGCAGAAACTATTACAAAGGCTGAAGAGGATGGTGCAAGTTCACATGGTCTTTTTAGACTTCCGGGTTATGTAGCTTCTCTAAAATCTGGAAAAGTAAACGGTCATGCAAGTCCAAAGGTTAAAAATATTACTCCTGTAATATTACAATGTGATGCTGATAACGGTTTTGCATCAACCGCTCATGAAAAAGCATTACCTATGCTTGCTGAGGCAGCAAAAACTAATGGAATATCTGTTTTAAGTATTAAAGGATGCTATCATTTTGCAGCCCTTTGGCCAGAAACTGAATATTTAGCTCAACAAAATTTAGTAGGGGTTGCATGCACTGCATTTAAGCCATCAGTAGCACCAGCAGGAGCTAAGGAAGCTTTTTTTGGTACAAACCCTATTTCAATGGCATGGCCTAGAAAGAATAATTTTCCAGTAGTGTTTGATATGGCTACAGCAACTATGGCTAAAGGTGAAGTGATGATTGCTGCCAGAGATGGACATATGCTTCCAGATGGCGTTGGACTTGGTGAAAATGGCGAGCCATCAAATGATCCTAAAGAAGTTTTAAAAGGGGTTTTATTACCTTTTGGAGGTTATAAAGGGTCAGCTATTTCTATGATGGTTGAACTATTTGCGGCTGGTTTAACGGGAGATGTCTTTTCCTATGAGGCTCAAGAAAATGATAATAATGATGGAGGGCCTCCAAGTGGTGGTGAGTTTATAATGGCTTTAAATCCAGAAATAATTGGTGATTCAAGCTGGGAGAAACACTGTGAAGATTTTTTTCAAAAATTATTATCAATTGACGGTGTTAGACTCCCTGGTTCTCGAAGGCATAAAAAAAGATCTAATGATGAATATCGTTCTGTAAACGCAGAGTTGTTATCAAAAGTTAAATCCTTTCTTTAAACAAGATTATGAATTCAGACTTCTGTGTTTTTGATAGATTTTAAATATTCGATCACTTCATTAATTTTATCATCAGGCAGATCTTTGTAACTTGATCCAAATTTAGTTTTAACTTTTAAGGCGACATGAGCATATGGGTTCCTGCCATTTGGATGATTAGGATGATCGGGTAATTTATTAAGTAAAAAATCTCCTGTTAATTGTATTAATTTCCATAGCTGTTTTTTGTTATGATCATTCATTTTAAAATATTTTTAATAAAAAAAGTGTGATTCCAGGAAACAGGAATAAAATAACAACTCTAATTATATCACTAAATAAAAACGGTAAAACACCTTTAAATGTATCTGAGATACTTACATCGCCAGCCATTTTGTTTATTATAAAAACGTTTAAGCCAACTGGTGGTGTAATTAATCCTACCTCAACAACAATAAGGGTTAAAATACCAAACCATATTGCTGTTTCCTCAGCAGTCATTCCAAAATCAAGATTCATAATCAAAGGGAAAAAAACAGGTATAGTTAATAATATCATTGCTAAACTATCCATCAAACAGCCTAGAAATAAATATAATATCAAAATACAAGCAACAATTAAATAGGGAGATAAATTGTTTTTTAATGCAATTTCTCCTAGCTGATTAGGCAATTGAGTAAGAGCAATGAAAGAGTTAAAAAACTCAGCACCTAATAAAACTAAAAATATCATTGCAGAAGTAACTGCGGTACTCTCAATCACATCTATTAAGTCATTAAGTTTAAAATTTTTACTTAACATTGCAATTATACCCGCACCACCAGCGCCAATTGCTCCGCCTTCAGTTGGAGTAAACCACCCTAAGTAAATACCACCAATCATAACAATAAAAATAAGAATAATTTGCCATATATTTCTAAATAATGAGAACCTTTCTTTCCAACCTATTCTTGCGTTTGTAGGTCCAGAGTCTTTAACAAATCTTACATATAGTGCTATGGCTAATATGTAACCTAGTGCTGCTAGAATACCTGGTATAAAGGCAGCTAAAAACATCTTGGCTATGTTTTGTTCTGTTAAAATAGAATATATTATTAGAATAACTGATGGAGGTATTAATATGCCTAAGGTTCCTCCAGCTGCTAATGTGCCAGTGCTTAATGCGCCAGAGTATCCAAGCCTTCTTAATTCTGGAAGAGCAACTTTTCCCATAGTAGCGGCTGTAGCTAGAGAAGATCCACAAATTGCTCCAAAGCCAGCGCATGCTCCTATGGCTGCCATAGCAACTCCACCTTTTCGATGACCCAAGCAAGCACCTGTAAACTTAAATAAAGCTTCACTCATACCAGCTTTGCCAGCAAAATTTCCCATTAATAAAAAAAGAGGAATTACTGATAGAGAGTAGTTTGAAAATAGATGCCATGCACT
>CAKZQZ010000043.1 GCA_937142855.1 uncultured Alphaproteobacteria bacterium
TGAGAAAAATATGAACTGAACCCTTCAACCATATCCCCTTGATTTCTTACATTATCGCCTTTGGGGGGCTCTATTTTTATAACCTCAGCACCCATGTCAGCCAATAACATAGTACAGAATGGTCCAGAGAGTACCCTTGTTAGATCAATTACCTTTAAACCTGAAAGAGCTCCTTTTTTTATAGTCATTTAAGCACCTACTGCTGTTGGCACTTCATCCATTGAGTATGATAATAATCTCTTGCCTGCTCTCATGACCTGACCAGGTAATTTATGACCAACTAAATTCTCAACATTTTTTGCAACTTTAATTGTTTGCTCCAGATCAATACCAGTGTCGATTTGCATTTCGTGTAATAAATAGATGAGATCCTCCGTACATATATTTCCAGTAGCCTTTGGTGCAAATGGACATCCACCCATTCCACCAAAACAACTCTCATAATTAAAAATACCTTGATCTAGTCCAGTCATCACATTTGCAAGTCCAACACCTCTAGTATTGTGAAAATGAAGAGTTATTTCAAAGTCTGGAACACTCTCTCTTATTGCGTTTATAGCCTCTATAACAACCAGAGGTGTTGCCATGCCAGTAGTGTCACCTAAAGTTACTCCTTTAAACCCCATATCTTTGTATTCTTTTGAAATATCAGCTAATTTTTTTGATGAAATATTACCCTCAAATGGGCATCCAAATGCCGTAGCAATATCACCCTGAATTGGTATATTATTTTTTCCTGCTATATCAGCAATTTCCTTGAATCCTAACAATGACTCTTTAACGCTTCTGTTTACATTTTTTTTATTATGACTTTCAGAGGCAGATAGAAAAACAACAATCTCATCAATTTTTGCTTCAACAGCCCTTAGAGCACCTCTAGCGTTGGGGACTAATGCAGCCAAGATTGTATTTGGAGATCTATTTACATTGTTTAAAATTAATTCAGCATCAGCTAATTGAGGTATAGCTTTTGGAGAAACAAAAGAAGAAACTTCTATCCTTGGAAAGCCAGCTTTTATTAAATTATTAAT
>CAKZQZ010000044.1 GCA_937142855.1 uncultured Alphaproteobacteria bacterium
AATGTTTTAACTTTCTTTTCTAATCTTGTACCAACTTTTTACAGGAGGAGTTTTATCGGCAAAAAAGCTTGACTGGGGGAGAGCGTCCATATATGTCCTAAGCCACTCCCTTTCTACTATTCTTTTAAGAATCCTCTCAGTATTTCTATGCCTTGTCGGATATTTGAGAAACAACCATCTTCAATTGAGCTGGCTAGCAGTGCTTTTTGACCATCATAATCAACTGTAGCTATTCGCGCGCACATTGCATCCGCCGGCATACCAAATGCGCTGCCCGGTAACATTGCTAACTGATGATGCTCTAGTAATTTCATACATAGTTGCTGATCAGTTTGAAACGACTGCTGAGTTTGAAGTCCTTTAAAACTTGGCATTAAATAAAATGCACCCTGTGCCGGATGACATTTTACGCCCAACTCAACCAAATTTGATTGAATATAATCAGCCGTTAATTGATGTACTTTATTACATTGCTGCAAATATGGCAGATGCGATTGATAGTTTGCATAGGCTTCCAATGCAGCATATTGCACTGGGGCTGTAACACAGCTAAAGGTTTCACTGATGATAACCAATAATGCTTTTTTTAACTGCTCCATTTGTTGAGGTATTAATGCCAATCCTAAACGATAGCCTCCTGCTGAAAAAAGTTTGGATAAACCCGAAGTGACAATGGTACCTTCTGGATAATGATGCGCCATACTGGCATAAGCTTGTTTGGTAAAAGATACGCCCGCATATATTTCATCAGAAATAACAATAATATTATGCTGACGACAAATGGCAGCTAACTGCTTTAAGGTTTGTTGATCATATTGTTGCCCCGTGGGGTTATTGGGGGAATTTAATATCAAAACACTTTGTTTCACTTGAGGATTTTGCTCACACCACTGCAATAACGTTTTTGGTGATAATAGATAGCGATCTTCAAAAGAAGTTTCTAACCATTCTACCGGTTTCGCCAATAATTTAGCTTGAGGCTCATAGCTCACCCAACTGGGTGCAGGCAACAACAATGGGCCATCAATTAAATACAACAACTGGAATATCAACTCTTTACTGCCAGGACCAATAAACACATCATCAGCTTGATAAGCATACTGGTAATATGTTTGATAGTGCTCACTAACCGCAGTTTGCAAAGCTGCTAACCCCGCACCAGGTAGATAATTTTTATCACCTGCATGTTGAATAAGTGCGCGTTGGATCCCTTCTGGCACAGGAAACGGAGATTGACCAAACCCCCAATGCACAATATGACGCCCTGCTTGACGAGCGTTTTTTACGCCCTCATTGATGGCTAAAGTTGCCGAGGGTTTAACTACTGAAATATTTTGGTTTAACGCTAACACGATTACTCCTTACTCTGTTAATTAACAGTTTTTTCGATAGGTTTCTTTGAGAAATGTCCGGCAAATGATAAACCCAAATAATGAGCCGAGAGGCACCATGTACAGTGCATGTTGAAAATGTTGCGCCGTATAACTAGTAGAATCTGGTGATTGGTATACTAATAAAGCACCTACAAGATGCTGACCTAACGCACCGCTCATCATCGATACAAAATTATTGATCCCAGAAGCCAATGCAAAATTTGATCTTTCTACTGTTTCTTTGATTAAAACAAAGCTCATTGTTTGAATACAAACCGTGATCCCAAGCATAAATAAACTAGCAGCAACCAACCAAACAGGAACTTTATCAGCATTCAAAAATATTACCCCACTGATAAATGCAATCAAAAAACTATATACCAAAGGCGGTTTTCTGCATTGATACCTTTCAGATCCCCAACTCAAAATCAAACCGCCAATCGCCGAACCAATCCAAAAAAAAGTACATAAACTCGAGATCTGAACAGCTGGCCAGTTGTATACTTTACTTAAATAAGGGATCCCCCACATCGCCCCAATAACCGTCATGGGTAGCCACCCTAAAAAACTGCAAAGTGCGATCCAAATAACTTGGGGATTTTTTAAGCAAGAGCTTAATGATCGGTAAAAAGATCCTTTACTCCGTGTTGTTTGATTATTTTTTTCTTGTGGAATATTGATAGTAAAAATAAATATCAAACTTATCATCAATCCTAATAAACCACATAACCACATAGAGGTTCGCCAGCCATATGAGCCTACCATAAAGGCAAGTGGAGCTTGTGCAATCATTCCCCCCATTGCACCAGCCAAATGTAATAAGGCAGCAACTAGAGAAAAGTATTTATGTGGTAATAGTTTGGCCGCAATATAATACGCACCAATAAAAGCAATGCAAACGCCAAAACCAGCCAACAAACGCATGAAAACAATTACATAAAATGAATGGGTATTTGAAAAAATGATGGCAGATAAAGCCGTGATAAAGGTGTAAACGACTAAAACGCTCTTTATACCAAACTGATCGATCAAAAAACCTGAGGGCGGCTGGCAAACCGCATAAGATAAATAAAACACCGCCCCCAATACACCTATTGATGATGCATCTCGGTGAAAATCTGACATTAAGCCATCAACCATTACACCAGGGGCAACTTGAATAAAAAAATCATAAATGGGTAGCAAACCGACCAAACAGCAAATAAAAATTGGGTACCATTTATGACCAAATAATTGCTGCAAATAAGATCGCTCCATTCGACTCCCTTCTTTCGTTTATTTTAAGTAGATGTGTCCTTACATCATTATCGAAAGAAAGTGTAACAGACTTTTACGATCTCCCCAACTGCCTGTTACATTTTGTCTTTATATACGACTCGTTTATAAAGATAATGCCCGACATAAAATACCAAAGCAAAGATTGCTAACCAAACCAGTAACAAAGGAATAACATAAACAACCAAATATATGGATGTTGCCAATACTTGTTTACAGAACTGCAGTAGATTATCCAATGCACCTTTAAATGCCTGGGTGATAAAAGAGGGTTTGTCTATCTCAGGCTGGCTGATAGCTTCTTGAACCAGAATAACCGTTACTGTTGATAATGAGACGGATTGTTTGAAGTATTGGATCCGCCCCTTTAGCAAATCAATTTTTGCTTGAATGCGCTGTTGTTCTCTTAGTACTGATAAGATATCAGGTATTTTTCTGGCTTTTTTCATTATTAGCATAAGTTGTTCATCTGCACTTTCTAATGTCTTAAGCTTACTTTGAAGATCCGTATATTGATCGGTTATATCCTGGCCGGACATATTCTCAGCCGTAATTTTAACTGCTATCTTTTTTAATGATTCAATTGCATCCACGAGCCCTTCTGTTGGGATCCGTAATACCATTTGCGCCTGATTACGCTCATATTTACCCCTGTCATAAAAGTAGGATGAAGACACAAAACCATTTGAGCGAGCAGTTAATGCTTTTACTTCACTCAAGGCCGTCAATATGTTACTGACTTTCATTTCTATCCTACTTTTTCGGATCACCATTCGTTTATTTTTAGGCGCCACAGCAACATCATCAGTTGCCGATGCATACGATTTATCGTAGGAAATTTTAGAAGCTTTTTGTAATTTATTTGAATTGCCAGAGGATTTTGTTTCAGTTGTCCAATAGGCAGATGAACCAGGTACACTCACTGTCCCGCCACTAAAGGTTGTCTGACCGGCTACCCCGAATAGATTGCTAAATAACACATAAATAATCACGGCACCGATGATGATATAAACGTAATGCCTTGCCTGTAATCTAGACATGGTAACTCCTGGCAGAAATATAATCGTATCTGACAGTATAGATGAGTTTTAGGAAAGACTATGAAGGAACTACAAATCTAAAATGGAGCGGGAAACGAGACTCGAACTCGCGACCCCAACCTTGGCAAGGTTGTGCTCTACCAACTGAGCTATTCCCGCTTAAGTGTGGCCATTTTACTGTATATCGATTTGGTGTCAACAATTTATTTTACTTTTCTTCCGTGAGATCTGGCCATGCTATTTTTAGATAAACAAACATTTTTAATCTTAAATGATTCAAATGAAACTTTTTTCTCGTCTAAAGTTAAATCAAAGTAAACAGTTGATGTAAAAGAGTTTTTAATTTTATTATTACAAAACGAACTACTAATATACGTAATAAATTTATTACCTTTGCTATTAATTATACTAGATGGAAATATTATATCACAATAAAACAAATCATCTGATTGTTTTTTAAAAGAAATATATTTATCAAGTCCCATTGTTAATATAAAACAAGTATATATTATAAAAATAATTAGTCAAAAATTAACTGAACACTCCAAACGTAAAATCTGATGATAATATATTAAACGTTATATCTTTTTCGTTGATGCTATTATTTTTAGATATTTTAAAATTAATGTTATATTTATTTTTTGAACTATTGGATATTTTAGTAAAATTTGAAGATAAAAATATTTGTTTAATAGAGTCATAAATTAAATGTTCAACATAATCATCTTCAGAAATATCAGGAATATCATTATATTCATCATCAGTGATTGCTACTTGATTAATAGAAATGTTTGATAAAAAAATATTTACTTCATTATTAATAATTAAAAAGTTTATTGAAGATTTAAAACAATATATATTTCCATCCACGTTACAGTTTCCTTGTATAATACAATTTACCATTGTTCTTTTTATAATTTTATTATCAATATTAAAAGAAGAAGATAACTTATCTTCATTATATTCTATATTTAGCTCAAGTGTATCATTATTATTAATAAATTCGTGTTTGATGCATTTGATATTAATCATTATATAAAATTAGAATATATTTTTTAATACAAACAAACATAATTTATATAATATTTATTATATGGAAAGTAGTAATTTTGTAGTTACAGTAATGTGTGGTGGAAGTGGAAGTAGACTTTGGCCGAAAAGTAGATCAAATTTACCAAAACAATTTTTAAAACTGGTTGATAAAAATTATACTATGTTTCAATTAAACTGCTTAAATATCAAAAATTTAAATCCAAAAAAATATATAATAATTTGTAATGAAATTCACACTTTTATAATTGAAGAACAATTAAAAGATATAGGAGTAGATAATTATATTATAATAGGAGAACCTATTGGAAGAGATACATGTGCCGCTATAGCTACTGCTACTTGGTTTGCTAACAAAAATGATAAGTTACTAGTTTTGACTGCTGATCATGTATGGAATAAACAAGCATTATGTGAGTCAGTAGAAAAAGCCTTAGAAAACGAGGACTGTATAACTCTAGTAGGAATAAAACCAATATATGCAGAAACTGGTTATGGTTATATACATTATGAAAATGATAATATTTTATCGTTTAAAGAAAAGCCAAACAAAGAAACGGCAGAAAAATATTTAGAAAATGGTAATTATTTGTGGAATTCGGGAATATTTATATTACCAAATAAAGTGATAATAGATAAACTAGTTAAACATGAAAATGAATTATATAACGATGTTATTTTAGCGATTACAAATAGTGTAGTTAAAAATAATATTATGAAATTAAATAAAGAATATTTTTCAAAAATAAAAGCAATTTCAATTGATTTTGCAGTGATGGAAAAACAAGAAAGTGGAAAAATAATTTGTTATGATGATTACTGGTGTGACATAGGATCATTTGAAGCACTTTATAATAACTCAAATAAAGATGAAAATGAAAATATTTTACCAAATGATATAATTCCAATTGAAACAAAAAATTGTTACATTGAATCAGACAAATTAGTGGCTACTATAGGATTAGAAGACCTAGTAATAATTGATGATAAAGATGTACTCTTAATAGCTAAAAAAGACAAAACACAATTAGTAAAAAATGTAGTAAAAACATTGGAACAGAGCAATAGACAAGAAACAAAATTTCATGCAAAAGTATTTAGACCATGGGGATGGTATATGAATATAGAGGGAAATAATCACGGAGGATATAAAGTAAAAAGAATAGGAGTTAATCCAGGAAAAAGATTATCGTTACAGAGTCATTACAAAAGAAGCGAACACTGGGTGATAACAAAAGGAATAGCCCAAGTACAAGTAGGAAAAGACTTTATAACATTACATAAAAATCAACATGTGTATATACCAAAAGAGACATTACATAGAATGGAAAACATAGGGAATGAAGTGGTAGAGTTTATAGAAACACAAATAGGAGAATATTTAGGAGAAGACGACATAGTAAGATATGAAGATGATTTCGGGAGAGTTTAGCTTATAAAGCTAAACTTAATTAGTGAATTACATTTATTAATTCCTAAAGTATAATTAAACTGAATATAAATAAATTGAATATAAATAAAAACATATTAGTATTAATATAATATTAATATGAAAATTTTAGTTACAGGAGGGAACGGAATGTTAGGAAGAAATTTAAGAGATTTAATTAATAGTGCCGGTGATGAAAACTCTTGGTTATTTCCGAGATCAACTGAATTAAATTTATTAGACATAGAATGTGTGGATAAATATATCAAAGAAAATAAACCAGATTTTGTACTACACTTGGCTGCAAATGTTGGAGGATTATTTAAAAACTTAAAATATGGAGTTGAATTATTTAGAGAAAATATCTTTATGAATGAAAATTTATTAGAATGTTGTAATAAATATAATGTAGAAAAAGGAATATTTTGTTGTTCAACATGTATATTTCCAAATGAACCAAAAGTGTACCCAATGACAGAGGAGATGATGATCGATGGTGAGCCACATCATTCAAACAGTGGATATGCATATGCAAAGAGAATGTTATATGTACAATGCCAAAATTATAACAAACAATATAACAGAAAATACATATGTATAACACCAGGAAATATGTATGGAAAATATGATAATTTTAATTTAGAAGATTGCCATGTATTTCCAGCATTAATAAGAAGATTTTATGAAGCATCAGTAGGTGAAGAAAAAAAAATAGAAATAAAAACAGGGTTACAAAGCCAAAGACAATTTATATCAGCAGTTGATGTTGGAAAAATAATATTAATGATGATAAATAATTTTGATAATGTTGACTATACAAATATTATTTTAGCAGGAGATGAAATATATATAACAGAATTGGTGTATAAAATAGGAAAATTATTTGAAAATGTAAACATAAAAATAATAGACGATGAAAAAGGACAACTAAAAAAAACATGCTCAAATAAATTATTAAAAGAAAAATTTAATAATTTTAAGTTTTCTGATTTGGATGATGATTTGATAGAAATAACTAAATGGTATAAAAATAATATATTTAATGTAAGGCTATAATATTTTATTGTAATAAAAAACTGTAAATTTTTATTACAAATATATTATATATGGATAATAAAATTGTATTCATCACTGGAATTACGGGACAAGATGGTTCTTATTTAGCTGAACTTTTATTAGAAAAAAACTATAAAGTTTATGGACTAATAAGAAGATCATCAAATATAAATACACAAAGAATAGAACATATATTTAATAACAAAAATTTAATATTAAGATATGGAGATTTGACTGATGGTACATGTTTAATTAATATTTTAAGTGAAATTAAAAATAATCATAAAGATATGGAAAAATTAGAAATATATAACTTAGCTGCACAAAGTCATGTAAAAATATCATTTGAAATACCTGAATATACAGCAAATGCCGATGCTTTTGGAACATTAAAATTTTTAGAAGCAATAAGATCATGTGGATTAGAAAAAATAGCTAGATTTTATCAAGCATCCACAAGTGAATTATATGGATTAGCTTCTCACTCTGGAGCAAATATATTAAGTGAGACAACGCCTTTTTATCCCCGCTCACCTTATGGAGTAGCAAAGTTATATTCATATTGGATAGTGAAAAATTATAGAGAATCTTATGACATGTTTGCTTGTAATGGCATATTATTTAATCATGGTGGTGTGAGAAGAGGACATAATTTTATTGAAAGAAAAATAACATTAGGACTAGGTAAAATTGTAAGAGGAGAAACAGATAGATTAACAGTTGGAAATATTGATTCAAAAAGAGACATAGGAAATTCAAAAGATTTTGTTGAAGGAATGTGGAGAATGTTACAACAAGACAAACCAGATGATTTTGTGCTTGCGACAGGAGTTATGCATAGTATAAGAGAATTAATTGAAATGGCATTTAAACTAAAAGGATTTGATATTTGTTGGAAAGGAGAAGGATTAGATGAAATTGGTTATGATAAAAACACAGGAAGAGAGTTAATATTTATCAACGAAAAATATTTTAGACCTGCAGAAGTTGACTGGTTATTAGGTGATGCTACTAAAGCAAAAGAAATTTTGGGATGGGAACCAAATACATCAATAGAAGAGTTACTTGGAGAAATGGTTGAACAAGATTGCAAGTAAAATTAGTTTAAAAATATAATTATATTATTATAATTATGTCAACATTGATTAAACAAAATCCCATAATTTATACTTGTGATAAAGTAAATTTAGATATTACAACCATTGGTGAATTATTTGAAATTATGTTACTTAATTCAAAGTTAATAGAAAATAAAAAAAAATTTTATATTTAGAGTAACAATTCGTGGAAAAAAATAAAAACATTTATAAAAAATGAAAATAAAAATAATGAAAATCATTCATTTATTAATTCAAAAAATTCATGTATTTCATTATCAAATGAAAGCAGATATAAATTAAAAGATGAAATTCAATTAATTAATTTCCCTAAAAGTAATATAAATGGACTAAAAAAATTAGAAGAATTTGAATGTGAATTTATTGGATTACTTGTAGGGGATGGATATATTAACCCAAAGAAAAAGAAATTAAGATTTATAAATAGTTCAGAAGACTTAAGAAATAATTCAATAGAATTATGGAAACGAATATGTTTAAAACATAAAAAAATATATAAAGAACCAAAATATTATTCATCAAAATCAGGATTCAAGGAAGATAATGTTGTTGGATATTTAGAATTTGATGGAGTGTGGTTTTTACCAAGAAGTGATATTTACAATGAAGACAAAACAAAAAAAATTCCAGAATACATTTTAAATACAACTGTTAAAAATAAATTA
>CAKZQZ010000045.1 GCA_937142855.1 uncultured Alphaproteobacteria bacterium
AACAGATATTGTTTCGCCACCTGTTCGCTCATTATATCTATCCATTAATTGTTCTTTGCTTAACCCAGATGAACTGCTTTGTAAATCAAGAGCGAACTGCATTAAATTACTGAAAGTTGTAGACATAAATCCCTCTTAAATCCTTTATATGCTTTGTGTTTGTCTTTGCCACGATATGACTAAGTATCAGGTTACATTAATAGAATAAGAAATTAAACAAAAAGGAAAAATAAAATGAAAAAAACAGTATACACAAAAGGTCATTCAAAGATTACAATTTGGAAAACATCAAAAGGCGAAGTTGTTGCAGTTGAAATTGAACCTCAGTAGCTAGGGGAGTGAGTATCTCCCAGAAATAACTACTCTAAATCTCCTAACTTAAAAAACCTCTAACAATGCTGAGAGGTTTTTTGTTTTGATTTAAAAAAAATATTAAATTATATTATATTTAACATATTTTAGGACATTGAAAATGATAACTAGATACTTAACACTTTTTTCTTTTGTTTTTTTAAGTTTATTTTTAGCAAGTTGCATAACAACTCCAGAACCAGTTAGTGACCGAAATTCAAAACTAACACAAGGAAATGTTCAATTGTCTGTTAAAGTAGGACAAACTACAAAGGCAGAGGTACTTGAAAATTTTGGTTCTCCGAATATAACTACTAGAGATGGAAGTGGAAAAGAAGTTTGGACTTATCAGAGAAGCGCACAAGTTCAACAATCATCTTCTAAGTCAGGCTATTGGACAATACTTTTAGCTGGTCAATCTGGAAGTAGTTCTGGGTTTCAAACTTCCTCCAGAATGATTACTTTAATAATTAAATTTGATAGTAAAGATGTCGTGGCTGATTTCAAAAGTCGTACATCAAACTTTTAGGAGTATTTTATGCGAATTAAAAACATATTAATCTTGTTAATAAGTGGTCTTGTATTGGCAAGCTGTATGGCAACAACTAAAAAACCAAATATGACACCTTTGCAAATTCAAAGTTTACAGTCTAGAGAATTTGATGCCAAAAAAGAAATCGTTTTTCCAAGTGTTATATCTGTTTTTCAAGATATAGGTTATACAATTTCAAATGCTGATATTCAAACTGGTTTAATTTCTGCAGAAAGCTCTTCTAAAAGTGATGCGATGAAGAAATTTTGGTTAGGTGTTTCAGAAGTAAGTCAAACAAAAGCTACTGCCTTTATTGAACAAATTGGAGACAAAACAAAAGCGAGACTAAATTTTGTTGAAATCAAAAAATCTTCTTATGGTTGGGGGCAAACAGACAGAGAAGACACTCCTCTATTAAATGAAAAAATATATCAAAGTGCTTTTGAAAAAATAGAAAATGCAATTTTTGTTAGAAGTAAATAAGACCTTTAGATAAATAAATTTATCCTCCTTAAACTAAAAAAACCTCTCACAATTGCTGAGAGGTTTTTTGCTTTGGCTAAAATGTACCTACCTTAACTTCATCAATACATTTCAGCAAAATTTGACATATAAAAAAGAGAGAAGTTAAAACAATCAAGCTAACTTCTCTCTCTGAAAAGGAGGAAACAGAGAATGATGGTAAATCATTTCTCGGCTTCGCATTAAGAGATAATGAAAAAAGAAAAAAATTATCTCTTTCTGGTTAAATCTTTATTCATAGACCTATTTAAAAACGCACCCATTTTTCCACTTTTAGATGGGTTAAAAAAGTTAAACTGATTTTGATAAAATTCTATAAACTCACGTCTGGTTTTTAAAACACGTCTTCTGGGTTCAGTTTGTCGCTTTGCTATTGCACGATTTAAAGAACCTGTAAGATATTTCAGCTTGTCTGGTGCTGTTTTTCCTCCGAAAAACTTTTCATTGAAGGCACGAGGCTTCATGAACATGGCTTCGGTTACTATTTGGTCAACTTCTGCATCTGAAACAATCATTGAAGCTGAACCAACTGACGGAACTGAATGAACAAACATTATATTCTTTCCATCTAGCTTTTTGACTCGTCTTTTTAATGCTTCTAACTCTCTAACAAACTTATAATATTGAGGATTGATTTGACCTGTCTGCGAGAACATCATTACAGTTTGAATAAACATTGGTTTCATTGATTTTTTCTCGCTAACTCGCACTCAAACTCACCAACGCAAAGTTTCATTAAACCAAAGTTTAAATCTATTTGATTATCATATTCACTTAGAACGGCTTTGTTTCTTTCAGCTAAAACTTTTGCTTTATATGTTGCATCAATCAAAAATCGCAGCCACTTTGCAAAAGCGTAATGAGTTTTAATTGTCATATGTTCTAATGGCAAACAAGCTAATCCTTGTTGTTGTTTTTCTGTTAGCTTGTCTTTGTTGCTGATTAAGAATTTTACGTTGTCTAAATATTCTCGATAATAACTATTCATGATAATCGCCTTTTCACTTGGTCAAAATCTGGTGGTAAATATGGAGCAATATAAAACTTCCATTTCTTGTCATAATCATCTTTGGTTACTTGTCTTTTTGTTTTAGCCAAACCACCATAACAATAACTCTCAGCAGTTCGCTGAAGTCTTGAAAGCACATCAGTTAACCCAGAACTGTTAAACAATCGCTGAGAACTTGCATTTTGAACTTGTCGGTTTAACGTATCTATAAACTCTTTTTTATTTCGTTCATGTTTGGCATGGTTTGGTTCATCATCATAAAACCAATAATAAATGGCATGAGTTAAGCTATAACATTTATCAACTCTTATATCGTTCATTGTCTTTCTCTATTTAATCTTAAAAAAGATTGTTTCTTTCTATTTTTGGCTAAAAATTGCACCTAAAATTTTAAAAAAATCCAGGGTTCGTTCGTCTGATTAACGACTATTTTGAACTTCGTTCAAAGTTTGAAATTTAGTTACATTAGAAACTTCTCTGCAAATTTCTATTAATTGCTTACTACCAAATGAATTTCTTTCTCCGATAATAGAAAGATTTGGGTTTGATTTAGTTAGACTAACTTTTGTTTCTTTTGTTGGTCTAATCTCATTTAAAATGGCGTTTAAAGTCATCTTCAATCTCCTAAAACTATATATGTGAATTGGGTTTAGATATAGCTTCGCTTTCGCATAAGCTGAATTATTTAATAATTAAAATATTAACATTTTTAAAAGCAATCTACGAGAATTTGTTTGTCGTAATCACTTAATTTGCTCTCATAAATTTTATAATCTTTTTCTGAAAAATAATTTAAATCTCTTAAATCTCTGTTTTGTTCTTCTTTATAAATTTCTCTTATTTTTGATTTTTGAAGTTGAGTTAAATGTTTGTTTTTTCTAATTCGTTTAATGTAATCAATTCTAATTTTTAAAATAAAATTCCAAGTTGAGGGTTTGATTTCCTTTTTAACAAGTCTTAAATGTTTGAAGAATTCCCAGATTGTTTTTGGGAAATCTTCTTTAAATTGCTTCTGCTTTTGTTTCTTAAAATCTTCTCTTTGGCGTCTTTCTTTTTCTCTTTGCCAGTTACTATAAAAATTCACTTTTAGTCTTTTCCTTTCTTTGTTTTTTATAGGTAGATTATAGCTTTTTTATAACCATTAAGCATTTTGAAAATTGTTACAAATTTGAGATTTTTGACAACTTGCTCCTCGAAAATCTGAAAACTTCCAAGTCATTAGTCTGGCGAGTTCGTAGCGTTCTGGGTTCGAACTAATGTCTACATATCCGGTCTATACTACCAGTTTCATACTTGCCACAATATGACGAGAATACCTGTTAGATTAATAGAATAACAAGAACATATAAATTAAATAGAAAGGAAAATGTTATGTTAAAATTAAACGCTTCAAAAACTCCAATCGTTAGAGGAAAAAAAGTTTATGAGAGAGTTACTCTTGAAACTTTAAAATCTAAAACTGTTGCTAAAATCGATAATCTTTTAGTTTCAATTGATACTAACGATATCAATGAAATCTTAAAATCTAATATGATTTCAAAAACTCGTAACGGATATAAATTAAAAGTCGGTTATGGTAACAAAAACGAAGTCTTAAACGAAGATTTCGGTGGTTATTACGATAGCCGAGATGGTTTTGCGCCAGTTAAAGACGATTTAACTGCAATCGCAAACGCCATTACTTCTGGCGAGTTTGATAGTTCGTTTGAAAGTCTGCTTAACTCTTACAGAGAAAGAGCAGAGAAAGGAAAAGAAGCAAGAAGATTAACACTTGTTGCTTAACTTTAACCTTACTCCCTTTAAAACCTCGTTATGACTTGCTCTAACGAGGTTTTTTTATGTCTAAATGACACTTTCTTATAAATTAAATGACACTTTTTATCAATAAAAAGTGTCATATATCTTGAAATACTCAATTAAATCATTATATTAGACATATAAAAAGGGAGTTAGAGTCATGGAAAAAGCAGTCATTTATTTAAGAACTTCTGGCATGAGTAATGTTGGCGAGGATAAAGATAGTCATAAAAGACAACTTGAAGCTATTAACAACTATGCCAAAAGAAACAAACTCGAAATCGTAAAGCAATTTTATGATAAAGGAGTTTCTGGAACAATATCAATCCATGAAAGAAATGCTTTTATAGATTTATTAGCTTATCTCAAATCAAACGGAGCAAAAACAATATTGGTTGAAACTGCTTCAAGATTTGCCAGAGATTTAACTGTTCAATTAACTGGTTATAAAATGTTAAAAGATTTAGGTTACAATCTCATTCCAGTTGATAGTCCAAATCACTTTACCGAAGAAACACCAACTGCAACCTTAATCCAACAAATTCTCGGTTCAGTTGCTCAATTTGAAAAAGCTAACCTAGTTGCCAAGTTGGTTGGCGCAAGAATGAGGGTAAGAAAAGAAAAAGGTAAATGTGAGGGAAGAAAAGGGTTAAAAGAAAAAAATCCAGAGTAAGGTAAAAGATTAAAGCAATAAAAAAGAAAAAAGACTAAATCTGGGAAACCAATTGGTTTTACTAGGATAGCAAATATCCTATATCTGGAAAACTTTAAGGATACATCTGGGAAACCTTTTCATAGAGAAGTCTTAAGAAGATTAGTTAGTTAATCTTCGGTTATTTTAGATAAGTTTTTGGCAAAGTCTTTTGGCTTTGCTTTACTATAATATTTTTCAGTTATCTCAACTTTGTTACCTAAATTTTGCGCCAACTCGTATATATCAACATTCCCTTTAGTTAATCTTAAAGTCGCATATGTTCCCCTTAACATATAAGGAGTATATCCTTTAATTCTGTTTCCCTCTTTATCAAACCCAATCTTTGCTTTTTTCAATGCTTGTTCAAAACTTTTTCTGAAACTCATAATTGGTTGACCCTCATGTCTTTTTACATGACTAAAAATATAATCATCTGGCTTGTTATATATTGTGTCGTTCTTTCTTCGTATTAAAGCAGTATTAACGTACTTCAAACCAACAACTTCTCTATCTCCAGTTTTCATACCTTTTTTTTCATCTGCTCTTACTTTTAAAAGGCAATATTCGTCATCAGTTCCTTTATTAATTATTTTCCAATCTTTCCATTTTAGTAAACTAGCTTCGCCAGTTCTAAGTCCAGAGTAACTTATAACTTGGCAATAATCTCTCAATGCTCGTCTATAATACATTTGATGGTTTAAATCGCCACTAGCTTCGCCATGATTTCCACCTGATATTTTGCCTTTTAAGTCTTGGTCAAAAGTTTTTAATACTTCATTAAACCTTATCCATTCATCTTCAGTAAAACTCGGTCGGGGTTTAAAAGGTTTTGAGTATTCTCTGAGTTTAGGAAAAGTGGGTATAGCTATAATTTTGTTTTCATCTAATGCTTGTTTAAAAACCCAACGTAGACCTAGCAAATAGTGTTTTATAGTCGTGTCGGATAAAGATTTTATCTGAAAAAGGTATCTAATTTGTTTGCTTATATCAGCAGTTTTTATAGTTCCTATTTTTTTATTACCAAAAACTTCAATCCAATACTTTTCAATCTGGCTTTTATACATCTTCCAACTTTCAATTTGATTTCTTCTTTCATACTTATATTTGTTAAGTTGAATTGACCTCATTGCAATATCTCTAAACAAATCAGCTTTGATTGAAACACCAATAGATAATAAACCTAAAAACTCATCACATTTCTTTTGAGCAAATTGAGTGGCTTGTTCAAAATCAGCAGTTTGGGTTGATATAATTCGTCTGCTTCCTCTTTGAACATTTATAATACAATGCCAGTTATTATTAATTTTCCCTGCGAGTTTATGAGGTTTTTTATATCGTTTTTTAAATAAAACGATTACACCATTTCTTAATCTAACTCTTTCTGGTAATTTATCTTTTTCCATCAGATTTTCTCAATTTTGGGTACCCCCATAAGTACCCCCACATTTATATCAAAAAATGTGTTCTAATGTAAACCAAAAAACAATTGATTTAATCAAAAAATGGCTGAATCTAGGTATTTTTCGTCAATGTGAAAAATTCTGGTTTGTCAAAAAAAGGGAAGAATTTTATTCGTAGTCTAGTGCTCTATCCAGCTGAGCTACGAGCGCACATGTAGCATTATTTTATATAGTTATAGTTATAAATAATTATAATCAAGTAAGAAAAAAATATTATAATTTTACAGATTTTAGTGTAATAGATTTCATAAATAACATTAATAAATTTCGAGTAAACTAAAAATGTACGACAAATCATTTCCAGTATCATGGGAAGAGCTTCATAGAAACAGTAAAGCATTGGCTTGGCGTTTATCAGAGATGAAGCCATATAAAGGTATAATAGCAGTTACAAGGGGTGGATTAGTTCCAGCTGCAATTGTAGCAAGAGAATTAGATATAAGGTTGATCGATACTGTTTGTGTATTATCTTACAATCAGAAAAATAAGGGCGATGTAAACGTGCTAAAAGAATGCTCAATTGCTGATGATGGTAAAGATTGGTTAATAGTAGATGATTTAGTTGATACTGGTGAAACCATTAAAACAATTAGACTTAAACTTCCAAATGCTCACTATGCAACGGTTTATGCAAAGCCAAGTGGTAGGGAGCAGGTCGATACTTATATAACCGAAGTTTCACAAGACACTTGGATATATTTTCCATGGGACATGGAGATGAAGCCAGCCCCTACCATTTCTGAAAGAACACAGAAATAATCATATTGACTATCTGGTACAAAGGGTCTAAAAACAGAAAAAATTTAAACAAGGGGCTGTAATAATTACAGATTAGCTATGAAACGTACATTCCAACCAAGTAATTTAGTAAGAAAAAGAAGACATGGTTACAGAAGCAGAATGTCTACTGTTGGTGGTAGGAACGTAATTCGTAGTAGAAGAGCTAAAGGCAGAAAAAAACTCTCAGCCTAGTTTTATGTTCTACACCTTTTTATTTTATTAAGTCAAATCAATGAGCTAAATAAAATGAAACTCCAAACTATAAAAAAAAGAAAAGACTTTGTTTTATCTAATAAGTTTGGAAAAAAAATTTCCAATAAAAATTTTATACTTCAGAAATATAAGCAAATTGAACAAGACCAACCTTCTTTAAAATTTGGTTTCACAGCTACTAAAAGAATTGGTAACGCAGTTAAAAGAAATAGAGCTAAGAGGAGAATGAGGGCATTAATTTCCTTGTTTCTTCAGGAGAATAGATTATTGTTTGATGACAAAAGCAGTTATGTAATAGTTGCAAAAAAATCTTTAATAAAGGCTACTTTTCTAGATTTAAGAGCTGAAATGAAAGAATGTTTAAGTAAATCATGATTAAGAAGTTTTTAACAAGTTTTGTAGTTAGCATAATTAGCTTTTATAAATACCTAATTTCCCCTTTATTAGGAAATAATTGCAGGTACTTGCCAACCTGTTCAGATTATACAAAAGAATCAGTTATAAAGTTTGGAATAATATATGGTATTTGGTTGGGGTTTAAAAGAATTGTTAGATGTCATCCTTGGGGAAAGGGTGGGCATGATCCCATTAAATAGATATATGTATTTAATTTTTTAACCTTTATTTTTTACTATAAAATATGTGAGATAAAATGAATCCAGAAACTCGAAACTTAGTTGCAGCCATATGCCTTTCCATGTCAGTTTTGATTGGCTATCAACTACTATTTGTTGACCCTCAAAAAGAGCTGAATAATCAGCAGAATATTGTTAAAGATAGTACAGATACTTCAAATATACCCCTACCATCAAATACAGACACTGGAATTGTTGGTGTAGATAATACGGCTTCAACTGATGATAGCAAAGTTGTACCCAGAGTTTCAATGCTTACAAAAGAAGCCTCTGGTTCAATTTCTTTGAAAGGGGCAAGAATCGATGACATCACTTTAACTCAATATAGAGAAACGTTAGATCCTGAAAGTGATTTGATAAAATTATTATTAAAATCAAATGGCCAAACTCCTTATTTTATAGAATTTGGATGGAGTAATCCAAATGGAATTAAGGTGCCTAATGGAAAATCAGTTTGGAAGTCATCAAGTAAACTTTTAACACCTGATAAAAATATTACTCTTTCTTGGGATAATGGTGAAGGTATCACCTTTTATCAGGATATAAGTGTTGATGATACTTTTATGATCACTGTAAATCAGAGGGTTGAAAATAATTCTGCAAAGGCTGTTACACTATATCCTTATGGATTAATTAGAAGGGCTGGCGAACCTAAAACAATTGATTTCTTTGTTTTACATGAGGGCCCTTTAGGTGTCTTTGATGGCACCCTATCTGAAAAAAGTTATGGAGATTTGACCGAAGCAGGTAAAAAGGGGATTAACGTAAAACCTTTAGAAGCAGGTGGCTGGATTGGACTAACTGATAAATATTGGATGACGGCTCTTCTACCAGACCAAAATGAAAATTATAATTTCACCTTTAGGAAATTAAGTTCTAATGGTGGCCAATATCAAACAGATTTTCTTGGGAGTGCTATGACAATAGCACCAAACACTAAAGGTGAATTTTTAACAAGAACATTTGCTGGAGCTAAAAGACTAGCTCTATTTGATGATTATGAACAAAGATACAATATTAAGCATTTTGACTTAGCAATAGATTTTGGCTGGTTTTATTTTTTAACTAAACCATTCTTTTACGCTTTATCTTGGGCAAATGATTATTTAGGAAATTTTGGATTAGCTATTCTTGCAATAACTGTAATAGTTAAACTACTTTTCTTTCCTCTAGCAAATAAGTCATATAAAAGCATGGCAAAAATGAGAGTGCTTACTCCTCAAATACAAAAATTAAGAGAGAGAGTTGGGGATGATAGGCAAAAATTAAATCAAGAAATGATGAATTTATATAAAAAAGAAAAGGTAAACCCGGCAGCTGGGTGCTTGCCTATCTTAGTTCAGATTCCTGTTTTCTTTGCACTCTATAAGGTTTTATTTGTGTCTATTGAGATGAGACAAACCCCATTTTTTGGATGGATTAAAGATCTTTCAGTACAAGACCCAACAAGTGTTTTTAATCTTTTTGGACTTCTACCTTATAGCACATCTATGCTTCCAGATTTTCTAAATATTGGAATTTGGCCTTTATTAATGGGTGTTACAATGTTTTTACAACAGCGATTAAACCCAACGCCCCCAGACCCAATCCAAGCAAAGATTTTTGCTTGGATGCCAGTTGCTTTTACCTTTTTGCTAGCAACATTTCCTGCCGGATTGGTAATATATTGGACATGGAACAACCTCCTTTCTATATGCCAACAATGGGTTATTATGAATAAAATGAATAAAGAGGCTAAATAAGAAAGAAAGTTAGATATTTGTTTTATGAAGAAGCTGACATCGAAAATGCTCGTAAACTATTTTCAGGAGAGTGCAACTTTATTGCAGCTGCTCTAAATGAAGAAGCTATCCCTCCCCAAGAAGTTAACGAAATAGCTTTTGCAGGTAGATCTAATGTTGGTAAGAGTTCTTTGGTGAATGCTTTAACAAATAGAAAAACTCTAGCTAGAACAAGTCAAACCCCAGGAAGAACAAGGCAATTAATATTTTTTGATCTTATATATCAATCATTAAGATTGAGACTAGTTGATTTGCCTGGTTATGGTTATGCTAAAGCACCCAAAAAAGATATTCATTCTTGGACAACCCTTACAGTTAAATATTTAAAAGGAAGACCCTCCTTGAGGACAGTATGTTTGTTAGTTGATAGCAGAAGAGGGATAGGTGACTATGATAGGTTAATAATGAAAGAATTAGATTTAGCTGCAGTTAGCTGGGTATTAGTACTGACGAAAGCAGATAAATTAAAAAATGATGAATTAACAAAAGTTAAAGATGAGACCAATAAAATAATATCAAAGCATCCCGCTTCATATCCAGAATTAATGGTTACATCTAGTTTAAAAAATGATGGTTTAATTTCATTAAGAACTTACCTTGGAAGCTTTGCGCAAAAAATTGGATAAAATAATAATTTTTTTTAAAATTATATGATATTAGTTCATAAATTACTTTTTAAATGGTTTTGATATTGGATAAAAATAAAGAAGAAATTAGATCTGAGTGGCTAGGAAAAGCAAATTTGCTAACTGAAACATTACCTTTTATGAAAAGGTATTCAAACAAAGTCATTGTTGTCAAGTTTGGTGGAAACGCTATGGGCAAAAAAGAATATGTTGATAGTTTTGCAAAAGACATAGCTTTCCTACAACAAGTAGGAATCTTACCGGTAGTCGTTCATGGAGGGGGACCTCAAATAGGAGAAATGTTATCCAAATTAAAAATTAAAACCGAATTTATTAATGGCCTTAGAATTACAGATGCTGCCACAGTTGATGTTGTAGAAATGGTATTAAGTGGGGTTACTAATAAATCAATTGTAACGGCTATTTCAAATTCGGGTGCTAAAGCAGTAGGAATTTCTGGTAAAGATGGAAATTTAATAACCGCCAAGAGGTTACTTCAAACAGATAATGATTCTGACTCAAATGTTGAAAAAGCTATTGATCTTGGTTATGTGGGTGAACCAGAAGTGATAGACCCTAAAGTTATTGATGCCCTTATTAATGAAAAAATGATACCTGTAATTGCTCCTGTTGGTATGGGCAGAGATGGCCAAACTTATAATATAAATGCAGACACTGCAGCTGGTGCTATTTCAGCATCAATGAAAGCTTCAAGAATGATAATGTTGACTGATGTGTCTGGTGTTCTTGATCAAAATGGAGATTTAATCACAGAATTGACTGTTTCCGAGGCACAGGACCTTATAAAAAATAAAGTCGTTTTGGGAGGGATGATACCAAAGCTTAAGACTTGTATTGACGCTGTTTTAGGAGGCGCTGAAGCATCAGTAATTATGGATGGGAGAATGCCTCATTCGTTATTATTGGAACTTTTCACTGAACATGGTGTAGGAACTATTATTCGCAGAAACCCTAATTGACCTCTCGAATAAAGAAATAATTAATGAAAAATACTAATATAATTTCTTCTAATTTTAATAATCATTATGATTATTGGGTATTTGATCTTGATAATACTATCTATGATTTTAATTTAGGCTTGTTTAGAAGAATTTCTCAAAGGATGACAGAATATATAAAAGATTTTTTTCAGTTGAACCATTCAGAAGCTCTAAACCTTCAAAAAAGTATGTATAGAAAATATGGTTTAACTTTACGAGGTTTAATGATTGAAAAGGAAATAGACCCAGAACCTTTTTTGGAATACGTACATGATGTTAGCTTTGATGATTTGAAAACAGACCATAAATTAAAGAAATTATTAGGAGAAATCAAAGGTAACAAATTAATTTATACTAATGCATCATATAAACATGCCGAAAAAATATTAACTTCTATGGGAATTTTTGAAGAGTTTGAAATGATTTTTGATATAAAAGACTCAAATTATATAGCTAAACCTGATCAAAGTTCTTATCTTATGATGAAAGAGAAGTTTGGCTTTGATAATGAAAATATCAAAAGAAGTATTTTTTTTGAAGATACAGCTAAAAACTTAAAACCCGCTAGTGAGTTAGGTATGAGCACTGTATGGATTGAAAACGATTTTAATAAAGAAGAAGCTAATAAACTCAGAAAATTTATAAATTTTACCGGATCAGATATAAAATCAATTTTAACCAAAATGTTAAGAAGTTAAAACTTTAAATTACAAAACTTAAATTAAGGAAAATAAAATGAACTTTGAAAATATTAAATCTGTTATTGAAAGAGTTTTTGATAATAATGAGGATGTAAATCCTGGAACCACCGGTGAAGTAAGAGATTCTATTGAAGCAGCTTTAAATTATTTAGATAAAGGTGAATTAAGAGTAGCTGATCCATTAGGTGATAGCCAATGGCAAGTTAATCAATGGCTTAAAAAAGCTGTACTATTATCATTTAAATTAAATGATATGGACGTAATTTCTGGTGGTCCTGAAAGCCCGAATAAAGGTCCAGCAAATTGGTGGGATAAAATACCTTCAAAATTTTCTGGATGGGATAAAGAAGATTATAAAAAAGCTGGGTTTAGGTCTGTCCCTGGATGTGTTGTTAGACATTCAGCTTTTATTGCGCCAAGTGTAGTTTTGATGCCATCATTTGTAAACATAGGTGCATATGTAGATTCTGGTAGTATGATTGACACTTGGGCTACTGTGGGCTCTTGTGCTCAAATTGGTAAAAATGTACATATTTCTGGTGGCGCTGGGATAGGAGGGGTTCTAGAACCTATTCAAGCTGGACCAGTAATTATAGAAGATGACTGTTTTATCGGCGCTAGATCTGAAGTTGCAGAAGGAGTGGTTGTAGAAAAAGGAGCAGTTTTATCAATGGGTGTATTTATTGGTGCATCAACAAAAATTATTGATAGAAATACTGGTGAAATTTACATGGGAAGAGTTCCTGCTTATTCAGTGGTTGTGCCAGGCTCCCTTCCAGGAAAATTACTACCAGATGGATCTCAGGGGCCGAGTTTATATTGTGCGGTTATTGTAAAAAAGGTTGACGCTCAGACACGATCAAAAACATCTGTTAATGAATTATTAAGGGATTAATTTAGGTCTTTTATGTCTGAAATAATAAATGCAGTTGATTTAACCTCCAAATTAATTAGGTGTGAAAGTATCACTCCAAACTCAGCAGGTGCTATTGAACTTTTAATATCTTATTTAGAACCATTAGGTTTTAAATGTAAAAAAATTAATTTTGGTGAAGGTATTGAAAAAGTAGAGAACTTATACGCAAGATTTGGAACCAAAGGTCCTAATATTTGTTTTGCCGGTCACGTAGATGTTGTTCCTACTGGGGATATTAAAAAATGGTCCATGGACCCATTTGGTGGAGAAATCAAGCAAGGAAAAATATGGGGAAGAGGTGCTGCTGACATGAAGTCAGGGATAGCTGCTTTTTTATCATCTGTTTCTAATTTTTTATCAAAAGAAAAAGATTTTGAAAAAATTGGAAGTATTTCTTTTTTAATAACCAGTGACGAGGAAGGTAAGGCAATTAATGGAACAAAAAAAGTTGTTGAATGGTTAGAGGAAAAGGAAGAGAAAATCACAGCATGTATTGTTGGTGAGCCAACAAACGTAAGTGAAATGGGTGATACTATTAAAGTAGGAAGAAGAGGTAGTTTTACAGGGTTTTTAAAAGTTAAAGGCGTTCAAGGACATGTGGGTTATCCTCATTTAGCAGATAACCCAATAAACTCTCTAATAAAAATGTTAGAGCCATTTGTAAAAATTTATTTAGATGAAGGCACCGAAAATTTTCAACCTAGTTCTGTTATGATAACAAGTGTTGATGTCAATAATAATGCGAGTAACGTTATCCCTGGTGAAGTAAGCGCAACTTTTAATATAAGATTTAATAACCTTCATACTATAAACTCTCTTAAAGCAATGTTAAAAAATCAATTTAATAAAATAACCCAAAATTATGAGTTTAATTATTATTGTAACGCAGAACCTTTCTTAACTAATGATGAGTTTCTGAAATCAACAATTGAAAAAGCTATTAAAAGTGTTGTCAAAATTAACCCTAAACAATCTACTTCTGGAGGCACTTCTGATGCCCGTTTTATTTCAAAGATATGTCCTGTCGTAGAATTTGGTCTAGTAGGTAAAACTATGCATAAAATTGATGAAAATGTAGATGTTGATGACATAACAAAATTAGTAAGTATTTATAGTTTTTTTCTATCTAATTATTTTGGAGTTAGTAGTTTTGATTAATCCTCCCCCAAGTCCTTTTATTGTAAAAGATGGCTTTGTTTCAGCCTTCACGTTTATGTCCAAAAAAAATAATGTAAGTGGGGTATTTAATTTAAATAAAAATGGTTTTTGGGATAGTTGCTGGATAGTTTTTTTTGTCAATGCAGTTGTATCATCTATTGCTTCTTATGGTCTCAAAGCTAATGTAGAAGGGGATCTTGAAAGTGGAATTTTGCCAAGATTACTTTTAATAACAGTAATTGACATATGCCTGTTTTCAATTCTAGTTAACATGATTTTTGAAAAAATCGGAAAAGCAAATTCTTTTTATAAATTTATAATTCCGTTTAATTGGATACAATCTTTTCAAGCAATCATAATGCTTTCTTTTGCTATGTTAGGATTAGTTTTCCCACCCTCAATTTTTATTTTTTTTGGCATTGGAGTTGTAATTTGGGTAACTTTTTCTCTTTGGAGGATTGGTAAAGAAGAAGTTGGTTTGTCTGGTTGGGGGGCAACGGGTATGATCTTTTTATCTGTAGTTATTGAAGCTAGTTTAGGTATGTTTTCTAGATCATTGTCGGTTGCTTTATAAGTTAATTATAAACTGTATCGTCATATATAATCGGCCAATCATCATCCAATAAATTTTTAGGGTAATCTACCTTTTCTAAATATAATCCATCTGCAGGGGCTGTTGGTCCAGCCAAACTTCTATCTTTTGCATGAAGTATTTTTTTAATTTGTTCAGGATCCCAAGTTTTATCTCCGATTTTAACGATTGTTCCAACAATAATTCTAACTTGGCTATGCAGAAAGCTTTTGGCCTTAACTCTTATAATCACCTCATCTCCTTCATTAGCGAAAGTTATTTCATCTAGGGTTCTTATAGGGGATTTTGCTTGGCATTTGATAGTTCTAAAGCTGGTAAAATCGTGTTGCCCTAATATATGTTTTATTCCTTCTTCCATTAATTTTAAATCTAGTTTTTGTCGAATGTGCCATACTTTTCCCTTGTCTAAGCCAGGAGGAGCAGCACGGCATAGTATTCTGTACTTGTAAAATCTTTTAACAGCACTGAAACGAGCATTAAATTCAGATTTAACATGTTTAGCTGAAATAACTCTTATTTTGGTATCTTTAAGCAATGCATTGAATGCAGAAATTATATAAAATGGATGCTTGGATGTTAGTTTATGATTTTTAGGTAAATAAATATGGGCAACTTGACCTAGGGCGTGAACTCCTGCATCTGTGCGACCAGATCCTTGTATTTCAAATTTTTCGTTAAAAATACTTTTAGCAGCTTTTTCAAGACTTCCTTGAACAGAAACTCCTTCATCTTGTTTTTGCCATCCTACTAAACCGTTACCATCGTATTCAATTAACAAAGCGTATTTAACTTTATTTTCTACTTCCAAATTTTTCACCAATCATGATTTTCGTTCCATTTAAAAACTCAATAGTACTGATAATTTTTTTTCCTGGTTTTTGTAGTGAAACTATTTCTAAAGTTGTTTGTTTTCCACAAGCTACAATAATTTTTTTTCCAACTTCAATAATTGTTCCTGGTTCACTTTCATGAGTATTATTACCTAGGCGTGATGAAACAATTTTTATTAGGTTATTGTGTAAAAATGTAAATGTTCCTGGGAAAGGATCAAAAGCTCTTATCTTGTTATAAATTTCTTTGGATCCATCTTCCCAATCAATTTCTGCTTCAGCTTTTTCAATCTTATTAGCATATTTGATACCAATTTCCTTTTGTGGAACAGGTTCTATATTACCAATAGTATAACCTTTAATAGCATCAATAAGTATTTCTGCTGTAATATTTGATAGTTTATCATGAATTCTTTGCGCGTTGTCACTTTGGTAAATATCAATAGACCGAGATAAAATGATGGGCCCAGTGTCCATACCTTTTTCCATCAACATAATACAAGACCCAGTTTTTTTGTCTCCTGCTTCAATTGCTCTTTGGATTGGGGCCGCTCCTCTCCACCTAGGTAAAAGGCTAGCATGACCGTTAATACATCCAAATTTAGGAATTTTTAAATATTTTTCAGGTAGTATTAAACCATAAGCAACTACTACTACAATATCAGGATTAAGTTCTTTAAAATTTGAAAATACATCGTCATTTTTTAGAGATGATGGTGTCAGAGTTTGAATGTTTAAGTCTTTAGCTGCTTTTTCTACAGGACTATCTTTTATTTTCATACCTCTCCCATTAGGGCGAGCAGGTTGAGAAAAAGCGCATAAGACATTATGGTTATTTGCTAATAATTTAAGACTAGGGACTGCAAAGTCTGGTGTTCCCATAAATATTATGTTCAAAAATGCCTCATTGTTTAGAATATTCTTTAATAGCTTTTTTAAGAATTATTTCTCTTTTTAATTTTGAAATATGATCAATAAAAAGTATTCCATTTAAATGATCAATTTCGTGTTGGATACAAGTGGCTAGTAGACCTTTCGCGTCCAAGGTTATAACCTTTTTGTCTTCATTAGTATATTTAACGGTTAATGATGATGGTCGTTTAACGTTAGCGTTGTATCCAGGAATAGATAAACATCCTTCTTCTCTTTCTTGTAAGTCTTTACCCAAACTTATTATTTCAGGATTAATCATTTTTATAGGGTTTGGTTCTATTTTGTTATTTCTAACTTTTTCATCATACTCTTCTTCAGTCACATCACTTTCTTCAAAATCACTTTTCCCACAATCCATCACAATTAGTCTTTTATCAATGGCTATTTGTGTTGCGGCTAAACCAATACCATTAGCATTATACATTGTTTCAAGCATATCATTGAGAATAGTTAAGATATTATTATTAATATCAATAACTGGTTTAGCCTTAATCTTTAGAAATGGATTTGGTACTTTAATTATTTCATAGAGACTCATTTTTATAGTTTGCCCTGATAATATTTTTTTTAATGGTAGTTAATTGTAATCTATTTGTATTATTATTATACCAAATGGAACTGGAGTTAAAATGGATTTCAAATATTTACTAATATTTTTTATATCTCTTTTAATATCTATTATAATTATATTCTTATTAACTAAGATGTATTTTGAGAAAAAAAATAATAAGGATGAGTTAATAAATTCTCAAAAAGATGAAATGAACCAGATATCAGAATTAAAAGGAGCTGTTTCTCAGTTAAGTAGTACAATTGAAGAAAGATTAGGAAATTTTGGCTCATCCCTTGGAAATAGTATAAGTCAGCAAACTCAAAATACACAAAAATCATTAATGGAAATGCATGCCCGTCTAGAAGTGATTGATAGGGCCCAAGAAAATATCAGTTCTTTATCTAATCAGGTTAACGATTTACAAAATATATTGTCAAATAAGCAATTAAGAGGAGCCTTTGGAGAAGTACAACTAGAAAACATTGTTAAAGATGCTCTTCCACAAAACGCTTATAAATTTCAATACACATTGACCTCAAATAGCAGAGTTGATTGTATAGTTAAGATGCCTGACCCACCTGGGTCTATATGTATAGATTCAAAATTTCCTCTGGAAGATTATAAAAAATTTGCCAGTGCAACGAACGATCAGGACAAAAAAGAAAATTTGAAACTGTTTCATAATGCTGTGCAAAAACATATTAAAGATATTGCTGAAAAATATATTTTACCTGGCGAAACAGCTGACTCAGCTATTATGTTTCTGCCTAGTGAGTCAATTTATTCAGAAATAAATATAAGATTTCCTAAATTAGTAAATGAAAGTAGGAATAAAAAAGTATATATGGCTGGCCCCGATAACTTAATGCTTTTACTACATACAGTAAGAGCGATTTTAAGAGATGCCACCATGAGTCAAACAGCAGGGAAAATACAAATTGAAGTCGACAAATTAATTAATGATTTAAATCTATTGTCAGAGAGAATTTTTAAATTAGATAAGCATTTTGATCTTGCAAGAAAAGATTTAGATGACATAAAAATATCCCATAGAAAAATAGAAAATAGAGGTAGTGTTATTACGTCTATAGACGTTAATGATAAAAAAAGAATTAATTAATTATTCACAATTCATTTCTAGCTTTTAAAGCCTGAGCAATCGTTCCATCATCTAAAAAATCTAATTCTCCTCCCACGGGCATACCATGAGCTAATCTAGTTACTTTTACATTAAGTTTGCTAAGTCTATCTGCTAAATAGTGGGCTGTGGTTTGGCCATCAAGTGTTGCTGAAATAGCTATTATAACTTCAGTAAAGTCTTTGTTTTTTAACTTGTTTTCTAAGGAATTTATATTTAATTGATCTGGGTTAACACCATCAATTGCAGATAAAACACCTCCTAAAATATGATACTGCCCAGTATAAACATTTGACCTTTCCATAGCCCATAAGTCAGCAACAGTTTCTACAACACATACAACGCTCTTGTTTCTTGAAGTGTTTCTACAAATTGAACAAATATCAGTTTCATCTAAATTTCCACATTCAATACAGCTTTTAATTTTATCCGCAACATCATTCATATCTTGAATAAGTGGTAAAAATAATTTTTCTTTGTCTTTAAGCAAATGAAGAATAACTCTTCTAGATGATCTAGGCCCTAACCCAGGTAATTTAGAGACTTTTTTGATTAATTTTTCAAGAATTTGTTCTGACATCTAATCTTTTAATATTTTATAAATTAATTTTTATCTTCAATAGATATAATTTTGGCATCAGGAAAATATTTAAAAACCTCAGAAAATTCTGGATTGTTTCTAATTTCATTTTTGCGCTCTTCTAATTTCAAGGATTCTTTTTCTGCTATGGTTTTTTCGCCTTCTTCTTCAGATACAGAAACGACCCACTTACTTTTTGTTAACTTTTCTAAGGTATTGGATAAATTTTTAAGTATGTCTAGGTCTGATTTAATTTTTAATCGAACCTTTATGAAACCTTGAGAAAAAGAGACTAGATGAATATTATTAATAATTTGAGCATGGAGTAAAGCTTCTTTGTTAATCAGCAATAATTTTAACATTTCCTCAAAGTTTTTAGGGTTATCTTTTGTTTGAGTCTGATCTTTACTATTTATGCTAGCGGGTTCTTCAATACTTTTTTTTTTTTCATTTAAGTTAAGAACAGGACTGTCAACTTCATCAACATTTTCTGGTTTGGCTTCTTGTGTATTAGAAAGTTGTTTTAATAAAGTTGAGGGGTCAGGAAGTAACGTGCCATAACATAACTTTATTATTGCCATTGAACCTGCTTGTTCTTGATTGGGCGCGTACCTTATTTCTTCAATACTTTTAATTAAAATTTGCCAAAAATTCACTAATTTCGTTAGATTATTTTTAGCTATATTAGAAATTCTTTCTTGATAAAAATCATCCTTATTAATTTCATCTTTTATGACATTCATTTTAGAAGCTAGATGGCATATTTCTAATAAATTGGATATAACCTGATTGGGTTGAACCCCATTCTGAATAATTGCATCATAGGTTTTAAGTGCTTCGCTGCATTTGTTTAGGACACATAGTTCAAATAGATCAATGTTTTTTTCATAACCATTCAGTCCTAACATATTTAGAACTGTTGTATTTTTTATATCATCACTACATAGAGATGCTGCCTGATCCAACAATGATAATGCGTCTCTTACCGACCCTTCACTTGCTTTACAAATTTGAATGATTGCATCATTT
Organism: uncultured Alphaproteobacteria bacterium; assembly: GCA_937142855.1. Lineage (GTDB taxonomy): Bacteria > Pseudomonadota > Alphaproteobacteria > Puniceispirillales > Marisalimonadaceae > Marisalimonas. The sequence continues at coordinate 19,832 of CAKZQZ010000045.1, forward strand.
TCATATACAATATTTTCAGAGTCACAAATTTTACATAGATGAGATGTTAGAGTATTTAAGTCTACTCTTTGAAGATCAAATTTTTGACATCTTGAAATTATAGTTGCAGGAATTTTTTTTATTTCAGTAGTAGCAAATATAAATTTAACGTTTTGAGGAGGCTCTTCTAGGGTTTTTAGCAAAGCATTGAAAGCAGCATTGGATAACATATGAACTTCATCTATTATATACACCTTGAAACGTGCATTATTAGGTGAGTACATTACTGAATCAATTATTTCTCTAATGCCGTCAACTCCAGTTCTACTAGCCGCATCAACTTCAATTACATCAAGAAAGTTTCCTTTGTTAATTGACAAGCATGGTGAACAATTATCGCAAATATCAAAAGATGGTTCTTTCTTGTTTCCGTCAGCTATACAGTTTAGCGCTTTAGCTATTATTCTTGCTGTTGTTGTTTTGCCAACGCCTCTTATCCCCGTTAATAAAAAAGCGTGGGCTAATCTTCCATTGTTTAAAGCGTTACTGAAAGTTGTTACAAGACTATCTTGTCCTATTAGTTCGTTGAAATTATTTGGCCTATATTTACGTGCTAAGACCCTATAATTTTTTTGGGGGCTAGTAGTATTTATTTTAATCTCTTTATTTAAATAATAAAACGAAGGGCCTCACAACCCGCTATCATTGTTACGGCTGCTTCCTTTCGGACCTGACCGGATTACCAAGAATTACGTCCGTGTGACCCTTCATAGACATATATCTTATAAATCAGAATAATATGCAAGAAAATCTATAACTTTAGATTAATTTCCTCTTTTTCTACTATAGGTTCCAATAACCTTTACAGAGTTAGGTTCGCTGTAGAAATTCATTTCTTCTAAAGCATTCTGCATTGATTTTGTACCTGGGTGTCCTTCTGCATCTACATAAAACCTAGCCGCATTCATCTCTTTTCCGCCAATATAGCTTTCTAATTTGGTTAGATTGATACCATTAGTAGCAAACCCACCTAAAACTTTGTACAAAGCAGCAGGCACTGATCTAACTTCAAAAATGATTGTTGTTACTGGATTTGTTATATCAACAGAGGGTATTTCTGGTTTTTGAGCCATAATTAAAAACCTTGTTGTATTGTGTTCTGCATCTTCAATATTATCTTTCAATATTTTAAGATCATAAATTTTAGCAGCCATATTTGAAGCTATAGCTGCAATCTTAGGGTCACCTAATTCTGAAATTTCTGCTGCTGCTCCAGCTGTATCTATGTGTTGTATAGGTAACAAATTATGTTTGTTTATAAAATTTCTGCATTGAGCAAGTCCCTGTGCATGACTCTTTACATATTTTAAATCTTCTATTTTTGAATTTTTTGTCCCTAATAAGTAATGATTAACTCTTTGAAAATGCTCTCCTACTATGAATAGACCACTTTCAGGAATTAAATGGTGTATGTCTGCAACTCTACCAGCTACAGAGTTTTCAACAGGGACCATTGCATAATTAGTCTCTCCATTTTTAGTTGAGTTTAGCATTTCTTCAAAAGAATTACATGCAATTGGTTGGGCATCAGGAAAACAAATTTCACAAGCTAAGTTAGAATATGCGCCAGCCATGCCTTGGAAAGCTACTTTTAAATTAGTACTTTTTTTGTTCATAATGGATCTCTAAGTTTTCATTTTTAATTATACGAATAGTTAGGTTAAGTCTCTAAAATAATTTTCTGCTTTCTCTAAGTCTTTTTGGGTGTCAACACCAATAGGATGTTCATCAGTAATTATTGAATGAATATTTATACCAGCTTCAAGCGCACGCAATTGTTCAAGCTTTTCAGATTTCTCTAAAGGAGAAGGTTTTAGTTTAACAAACCTTTCTAAAGTGTCTCTTCGCCAAGAATAAATACCAATATGATGCCAAACTGTAGCATTTCCTGTAGGTATACAAGCTCTGCTAAAATATAGTGCATTCCCGACGTCGGTTTGATTATCTTCTACATTAGAAAATGCAATTGCTACTTTAACAACAGAGCTATCTTCAAACTCTTCAGGTTTAGCCTTCACAACTACAGTTATAATTTCTTTGCTTATATCTTGAATTTCTTTTGCTAGTCTTTTAATTAATTGTCCAGAAATATTTGGAAGGTCACCTTGTAGGTGAATAATTTTTTTATATTTCTTGTTAGGGTCAAATTTTTCAAGCGCTTCATGAATTCTATCAGAACCACTAATGTGGTTTTTAGAAGTCATTATGGCTAGTCCACCATATTTTTTAACCTCATTAGCAATTATCTGGTCGTCAGTGGCTACAATAATAGGAATATTTAAATTGGCACTTTTTGCGCAGTTAAGCACATGAATGATAAGAGGAATACCTTTTATTTTTAAAAGTGGTTTTTGATTTAATCTTGTGGATCCCAACCTTGAAGGTATCATGATGATTGTATCAGAAAAGTTCAATTTAAAGGCTCCTCTAAATTTATAAAATCAATATAAGATTTTACTAATAAATAACTAGTTTTAAATATTTATACTTGAAGAAAACTGATCTTGCATGTAAATATTTATCCATAAAAATTAAATAAATTTGATTGGTTGATTAATGGATGCTCTTAAATTTAATAAAATAGCTGCAGCTGTTTTATCTGGTATTTTACTTATTATGATTTTTGGTAAAATAGGTAATATCTTAGTCAATCCAAATACAGATGTCTCAAATGCCTATCCAATAGAAGTGCCTGAAACAAACCTAACAAAAGCAAAGGAAGTTACAGAAGTAATTATAGAACCAATTACGGCATTGCTTGCTGCTGCAAATGTTGAAAGCGGTTTAAAAGTTGCAAAAAAATGTGTCGCATGTCATGGATTTGAAGCTGGAGGACCCAATAAGGTTGGTCCTAACTTATATGACATTGTTAACAAAGAACAGGGTAAAGCAGATTATGCATATTCAAAAGTTTTAGCATCATTAGATGGTAAATGGACTTATGAAGAATTAAATAAATTTCTGTATAAGCCTAAGTTATATTCTAAAGGCACTAAAATGAATTACGCTGGTCTTTCTAAAGTTAAAGATAGAGCAAATTTAATAGCATGGCTTCGTACTAAAAGTGATAATCCTGCTCCGTTACCATAAATTTGGTACATATCATAACCTTTAAGAAAAATATGTTTTTATGAATTTTTCTGAACTAAAAGAATTATCTGCTTTTATTAATATTTTAGCTGATGCTTCAAAAAAAATAACTTCAAAAGGTTTTGGTTCTAATTTTTCTTCTACAACAAAAAATGATGGAAGTCCTGTTACTAAGTTTGATATTAATGCTGAGAAAATAATCTGTGATCAGATACTTAAAAAATTTCCAAATCATAACATAATTGCCGAAGAAAATGGATCTGTTAAAAATGAATCTGATTATACATGGATAATTGATCCAATAGATGGAACTAGAAGCTATATTATTGGAAGACCTTTGTGGGGAACCCTAATTGGCTTTGCTTTTAAAGGACAGCCTCTAATTGGTTTAGCTGATTTTCCTGCTTTAAATGAACGATGGATAGGTTTTGCAAATAATTGCTTTCTCAATGATCTTGAGTATCATTTTAATGCTAATCAAATTGAAAATTTATCTGAAGCTACTATTGCCTCTACGAGTCCAAGTTTGTTTTCTGTTGAAGGTGGTGCTAAATACAAAAAGTTATTAAATAAGGCTAAGTATCATACTTGGTCAGGAGACTGTCATAATTATTGTCTTGTCCTGAAAGGAGGATTAGATCTGGTCGTTGAAGAAGGACTCTCTTCTTATGATATTTTGCCTCTTGTTCCTATACTTAAATCTCAAAACATAAAAATAACTGATTGGGGAGGTCAGGAGTTAGAGGTAGAAAATGATACTTTTTATAAATATAAAACTATAGTTGCTTCAAATTCTGAAATTTATGATCAAGCAATTTCTCTACTAAAATAGAAACTGCTTAAAGTTAATTTTTATCACAGTAATTTATTATCATATTTACAATATTCCTTAGTCCCATGGCTTCCCCACCAATAGGGAACCCTGGCCTTGAACTATTGTTCCATGCCATTAAATCAACATGAGCCCATTTAGTATTTGTATTTATAAACTTTTTTAAGAATAATGCTGCTGTTATAGCTCCACCTGTTCCTGCGCTCCCTGTACTGCTAATGACATTATAGTTTTTTTCTAGAAATCTTTCATAGGGTGAGAATAAAGGCATTTTCCACATAGGATCGATTTGCTCTTTTCCTGATCTAATTATGCTTTCTCCTAATTCTTCATTGTTTGAAAATAAAGCGGGCAACTCCGTGCCTAGAGCAACTCTAGCTGCTCCAGTCAATGTGGCAAAATTAATAATAAAATCATTACTTTCTTTACCTTCTTGAGAATATGTAAGTGCATCAGCAAGCAAAAGTCTTCCTTCTGCATCTGTATTACCTATCTCCACAGGAATTTTGTTTCTTGAATATATAATATCCATAGGCCTCATTGATTTTTCTGAAACAGCGTTTTCCGCAAGTGGTAATATAATTCTTAAATTTACAGGGCATTTTACTGACATCAAGGCATATCCAATTCCTAAAACAACAGCGCTTCCTCCCATATCTTTTTTCATTAGTAGCATACTACTTGAAGGTTTTATGTCTAATCCCCCACTATCGAATGTTACACCTTTGCCAATTAATACTATTGTGGGAACATCTTTTTTTGTATTATTCCATTTAATATCAATAAGAGCAGGTTTGTTTTCAGATGACCTACCAACAAAATTTATCAATGGAAAATTTGTTTCTAATTTCTTTCCTTCGAAAACTGTGATTTTAGCACCAAAGGGTTTTAAGGAAGTTTTTATAATTTCTGTATATTTTTTTGGAGTCAAATAATTAGGTGGTAAATTAATTAAATCCCTTGTTAGAAAAATACTTTTCAGTTCAGCAATGGATTTTTCAAACAATTTCTTTTTTATAAGTTTTTTTATTTCATTCAGGCATAAACTTTGAGACTGCGCATCATTCTTAGTTTTATCTATATTGAATTGATAGAAACTTAAACCCCACCCAAGAAGAAAATTAGATATTTCTTTGTCTTCAATATTACCAATTATCCTTAGTGCCCACTTTTTTTTAGGAATTTTTTTTGAAATAATAGCAGCCTGATCAATTATGGATTTTCTAGGTTCTTGGGAGTTTTTGATTATGGCTATTGCGCCTGCCAGGTTAAAACTTTTGTCAGGAAAAAAGCCAAAATTATCAGTTTCTAATCGGAAAGCTGACTTTAAAAAATATTTTTGTTCTTTAGTAATTAAGTCTGTAGAATCTAAGTCTGATATGTCTTTAATGAGATAGAGTGGAATTGAATTTATTTTTTTGTTTTCACAAAATCCACTAATTTTATTAACTAAATCATTCAACATCATATTTTAAACCTTTTAAAATTATAAAATTATAACATTACTACGAAATTATGTTATTTCTAAATGATTAATAAGAGTATTCTTTTTAAAACTTTAAAGGTAAATAAAGTGTTCTTTGAAAAAATTAATAAGTTAAAAATACTAGTGTTTGGTATTTTGTCTCTTTTGATTTTTACAGCACTTTTTTCTGGCCAAAAAACAATTCCACCAATAGATAGAGATGAAGCTCGTTTTGCTCAAGCTAGTAGGCAGATGGTATTGAGTAATGATTTTATAAATATAAAATTTCAAGATGAAATTAGGGCAAAAAAACCAATAGGGATATATTGGCTTCAATCTTTTTCAGCTAAAATGTTTGGCTATGAAGATATTAGCTCATTCAGAATTCCTTCTTTATTAAGTTCTTTTATATCTATTGTCTTTTTAACTCTGATAACTAGATTAATATTTTCTTTTGAACGAAGTTTATTAGTTGCTTTGTTTTTTGGATCCTCATTTATTTTTGTCGGAGAAGCTCACTTAGCAAAAACAGATTCTGCTTTATTAAGTTTAATATGTATTCAACAATTTTTATTACTTAAAATTATATTATCCAAAAAAAAATCTTTTAAGATTGAGTATGTCTATCCATCTTTTTTATGGTTGGTTTTTGCATTTGGTGTTTTGGTAAAGGGCCCTGTTTCAATCGCTATATTATTTTCAACAATTATTTCATTTTGTTTTTTTCAAAAATCTATTAATTTATTTAAATCCATCAAACCAGTTTTAGGAATTTTAATTTGTTCGATAATTATTATTCCTTGGTTTTTAGCTATTCAAGAAGCTACGAATGGACTTTTTCTTCAAAAAGCATTCAATGAAGATTTCTTTAATAAATTACAAAGTGGACAAGAGGGCCATGGTGCATGGCCAGGAACACATCTATTATTACTGTCTATAACTTTATGGCCAATTGCAACATTTCTACCAAGTTTAATTTTATTTTGTAAAGAAAATAAAAACAACTTAGTTGTAAGATTTTTGATTTGTTGGATTGTTCCCTTCTGGATCATGATTGAAATAACACCAACCAAGTTAATTCATTATCCATTACCTATTTTGCCTGCAGTAACGATATTGACTATAGGTGGATTATTTCAGTTTAAACATAACATTAGCAAGATTAAGAGCTTATTTATTAAAAATTTAGTTTATTTCTTTTCAATTTTTCTAGGGTTGGGAGGAATTTTATTAGGTGTAATTATTTTCTATATTTCAAATAATTTCGAATATCAAATTGATAATCATTTATTTTTGCCATCAATCTTAGTTTTAACAATTACTTTATTGGTTTTTACGATTTCTCTTATATTAATTTTTAGTAAAAGTGGCATATTTATAAATTATCAGAATTTTATATCAAACATCCCTATTGCTATTATCGCTTTAGGAGCTTTATTCCATATAATTAATTTTAAGTTAATTTTCCCAAATTTAGACTATTTTTATCCTAGCAAAATCATTACCAAGAAGATTGAAAAAATAAAACCTGATGCAATAGCTTCTGCGGGATATCATGAGCCTAGCTTAGTATTTATGCTAAATGGGAACGTTCTTTTATCAACTCCAAATGAAGTAGCTATTTTTATGGCCGAAGGACAAAAAAATGTTGGTCTAATAGAAGATAACTCTTTAAGTGAGTTTTTAGAATTCGTTGATGAGTTAAGCTTAAAAATAGTACAGAAAGAGACAGTAAAAGGATTTAATATAGCTAAAGGGAAACATATAAAAATTCATATTTTTACAAACCAAACATTTGACCAATTAAATTAAAGTAGCTATTGATTGCTTTTACCAAAAGCAAATAAAAACCAATCATGATTGAAACAAAAGATATATCTGTAATAGTCCCTGTTAAAAACGAAGCAGGTAATATTAATGGGTTGATTGATGAAATAGGAGACGCTCTTAAAAACTTTAACTATGAAATCATTTATGTAAATGATGGTTCAACGGATGATACCGCAATAGAGCTAAAAAATAATTTAAAGTTGAACAAAAAAATAAGAGTTGTTTCGCATATAAACAGTTTAGGCCAATCGGCAGCATTACGTTCAGGTATATTAGCTTCAAAATCAAAGTTAATAGCAACACTAGATGGTGATGGTCAAAATGATCCCTCAGACCTACCTAAAATGATTGAATTAATAAATCAGCAAAAAACTTCAATGGTTTTGGTTGGAGGAGTCAGAGTTAAAAGAAAAGATAATGTAGCAAGATTATGGGCATCTTCTTTTGCTAAATATTGCCGTTTTCTTTTTTTAAAAGACAAACACCCTGATTCAGGCTGTGGTATTAAAGTTTTTCATAAACAATTATATATAAGGCTTCCTTATTTTGACCATATGCATAGATTTTTGTCAGCTTTAGTGCTTAGAGAAGGCGGGAATGTTTTGGATATTGAAGTAAATCATAGACAAAGAACAGTTGGAAAATCTAACTACACAAATATAGGACGATTATTTGTAGGAATTTTTGATATGTTAGGAGTAATGTGGTTAATTAAAAGGATGCCCAAAGACAATAAATCGGAAGAGATTTACGGTGATTAGGAATTATAAATGACTTTCATATCCTATTTATCAGCTCAAATTGAAAAGTTTGCATTTTTCTTAAATGATTTAATAATATCTCTTTTTCCTTTTTTTGCCTCTTATCTTAATGATTATCCTGAAACAATAATGATTATTATTGGTTTTGGAGGACAGGCTTTATTTGCGGCTAGGTTTATAATTCAATGGTTGAGTAGTGAAAGTGTAGGTAAATCAGTTATTCCAGTAGCTTTTTGGTATTTTTCAATTTCAGGTGGACTTGTGCTTTTGACTTATGCAATTTGGAGAAAAGATCCTGTAATAATTGCTGGTCAGTCTGTTGGGGTATTTATTTACGCGAGAAATTTATATTTTATCAACAGAGAAAAAAAAGAAAACAAAGTAGACTTACCTAAGTAATTTTAATCAGTTGTTTCTCTGATATTTTTATCTACAAATTTAATTTATTCAAATTCATTTTTTATAGGTCTTGAAAATAATTCTCTTATTGTCTCATCAATATTAGCTTCCTTGTTAATAAATCTGCTAATAGCAAATATTATGGGAAGCTCTAAATTAAATATTTTTGACAAATTCATGGTTGCTTCGATTGCGTTTAATCCTTCCACCAAATTCCGTGGTTTGGTATTTATATTCTTTGTAATTTCTATGCCGTAAGACATGTTTCTAGAATGAGGACCACTACAAGTTAATGACATATCTCCAATTCCAGCAAGACCAAATGCTGTTTGAGGATTACCACCTAACTTTTTGATTAATGATGATGTTTCTGATATTCCTCTTGTTATCAGAGCTGCTTTCGCGTTATCTCCAAGACCTAGGCCGTGGATAATACCTGCACCGATTGCAATAATATTTTTTACTGCTCCAGCTATTGAAGCACCTTTTATATCATTACTTGGGTAAAGTCTTAAATTTGAATTATGGAATAATTGGCATATAGATCTAGCATTTTTTAAGTCTTCACTTGCAACAATTGCTGCGGCGGGTTGGTTCTTTGCAATTTCATCAGCAAAAGTAGGTCCAGTGAGCACAGATAATCTTATCGAAGGAAATTGCTCTTTTATAATTTCATTAAATAATTTACCCAAATTATCAGCAAAACCTTTAGAGGTAATGACAATATTTGCTTTGTTATTAAATGAAACAATTTCTTTGATCGATTTTATAACTCTTTTACTTTCTGTTGTTATAAATATTAGATCTGATTGAGCTAATCCATCTCTATTTTTAGCAGATGCCTTTATGAGTTGGCTTAGTCGTATCTCAGGAAATCTTTTTGAAATATGATTATTAATTTCTTGTTCTCGACTTTTTTCCGACACTATTAATGTTGATCCATGACCTATTGAAGCTAGTGAAATTGCAAGTGCTTGACCCCATGCACCACCACCATAAAAATATATATTCGAATAAAGAGACATTTATGCTTTTACTCCGCCCTTACCAACAGTCTTTTGTATTGGATTTGTATAGTGAGCGGTTGGGTCCAATGGCCACCTTGGTCTTGGTTTAAATTCAAGCTTTGTACTGCCTTCACAATTATATTTTTCATAACCAGCCCATGCAATCATTGCACCATTGTCAGTACATAACTCTATAGGTGGAGCAAAAAAACTAGCATCATTCTCTATACATAATTTTTGTAATTCGTTACGAATAAATTTATTTGACGCAACACCTCCAGCCACGACTATTTTAACTTTTGAATCCTCATCTATCATTGTTTGAAATAACTTAATTGCTGATTTTGTTCTGTCAACGAGGCAATCTGAAATAGATTTTTGAATACTTGCAGACAAGTTACAGATGATTTCTTCATTTAAATCAGTTTTTGATACTATTTGATTAAAAGCTGTTTTTAATCCAGAAAAAGAAAAGTTTGGGTTCTTTGATTTGTATAAGGGTCTTGGCAATTTATAACTATTTGGGCTTCCATTTAAAGCCATTTTCTCAATCATAGGTCCGCCTGGAAATCCAATTCCCAGTATTTTTGCAGCTTTGTCAAAAGTTTCGCCAGCAGCATCATCTAAAGTAGAGCTTATTCTTTTATAATTTCCATACCCTAATACTGCAATTATTTGAGTATGTCCGCCTGATACAAGAAGTAATAAATATGGATAGCTAACATTTTCACTTAAACGAGCTGTTAATGCATGCCCTTCTAGATGATTTACTGCTACATAGGGTTTGTCTAAGGACATTGCTAAGGATTTAGCAAAAACTGTACCCACAATTACACCGCCTATTAATCCTGGGCCTCCAGTTGCAGTAACTAAATCAATATTTTCTATTTTTAGTTTTGCTTTCTCTAAAGATTCTTTAATTGCATAGTCAATATTATATAAATGGTCTCTTGCGGCTATTTCAGGAACAATTCCACCATATTTAGATAGATTAGAATTTTGATTAATCACAACGTTTGAGAGGATTTTTTTATCTGATCTTACAATTCCGATGGCAGTATCATCACAACTTGTTTCAATACCTAATATATTTAAATGATTTTTATTTTTCATTTAGTGTTCCAAGAAATATAGCCATAACATAAAATAGATTTAAAACAGACTAATGCAAATATAAATTATTATTGTAAGTTTTAAGATTTACTTTATGAGTATTAAATCGTTTTAGTTTGATAAATATAAACAAGCAATACAACTGAATAGTAATGACATTTAAAATAAGAATAGCTACCCGAAGATCTAGATTAGCTTTGCGTCAGGTTGAAATAGTAAAAAGTTATTTAGGACAAGAAGTTCAAACAGAGACTGTGGAAGTTATAACTTCTGCTGATAAAATACTAAATAAATCCTTGTCTGACCTTGGTGGAAAGGGTCTTTTTATCAAGGAATTAGAAAATTATATATTGAATGATGAAGCCGATATAGCTGTTCATTCAATGAAAGATATGGAAACAGAAGTTGCTTTAGAAACTAAAATAGTTGCTGTTTTGCCTAGAGGTGATAGAGGCGATGTTTTGTTAAGCAAGTACAATTCTTTAGATGATTTGCCTGACCAAGCTCTAATTGGAACTAGTTCTGTTAGAAGGGCTGCTTTTATAAAATCTTACAGGCAAGATTTAAATATAAAGCTACTTAGGGGTAATGTTGAAACCCGAATTCAAAAACTCCATGAAGGAATATATGATGGTATTATTTTGGCAAAAGCAGGACTTGATAGATTAAATATATTTGAGGGTAATGTAATACCAAAAGAAATTATTCCACCTGCGTCTGCTCAAGGTGTTATTGCTATTCAGTCTACTGAAAATAAAAAAAGCCAGTATGAAAAAGAATTAAACGATTATTTGTCCAATATTAATGATATGAATACATATTATGAAACTCTTGCAGAACGAAGTTTCCTCAGTGAATTGGATGGGTCATGCAGGTCTCCAATTTCTTCAAGCGCTTATATTATAGATAATGATTACTTATCATTATATGGTGCAGTAGCAAATCTTGATGGTACGAGAGTTATAAAATCAGAAATTAAAGGTCGTAAAGAAGATGCAGTATTGTTAGGGCAAGAGCTTGGCAAAGAAATAATGATCAAATCAAATGGTGAAACAATATATAAGTAATTTTAACTAAAGAGTTTTATTTTGGATACCCAATCAGATAAAATCACATTAGTTCTTCGAGAAAAAAATGACGCCCAAATCAATGCTCATTATTTAAATAAAAATGGTATAAATGCTGAACCATTTCCTATAACCAATTTAAATTATAATATTGATACAGACAAAGAAATTCTTAAAAAGAAATTTAACTACGTTATTATTACTAGTCCTAAAGCTATCAAAGTACTAGTTGATATAGTGTCTCATACAAAAAACACTCTTTTAAAAAACTCACGAGTTTTTAGTGTTGGATTGGAGACCAAAAAAAAATTAAATGAAGCCGGTTTTATTAATGTCTTTAGTGCAAACAATAATTCAAAATCACTTTATGACTTAGTACTAAATAGTACTAATGAAGAAGATTATGGATTGTGGGTGGCTGCAAAAGATAGAAAAGTAGATCTGCAAAATATGTTTAAATTAAATGATAGATATATTGAAATACTAGAGAGTTATAAAACCGATCCAGTACTAACTTTATCTGAGCCTATCATAAGTTTTCTAGAACACTATAATCAACTTGATCTAATTGTTTTTTCTTCAAGAAATGTTTCTATAGCAACAGATTTATTAAAAAATTATAAACTGTTTGAAAAAGTAAATAAAAAATCAACTTTATTTGTTAATAGTAAAAACATTGCTCTAACTGCAAAGGAAATTGGTTGGTCGAGAATAGAGGTTATTAAGAAGAATTTTACTAATGATATATTAAATCATATTATAAATTTATCTAAACATATAGGAAATTGATATGGTAAGTTCCAAAACTCAGAAAACGAAGAGTGATCAAGAAACTATCATTGATATGGAGCCAGTTAAAGAAGAGCACAAAAAAAGTTTTTTAAAAAATTCTAATTTTATCATTATATTTTCAAGTTTAATCATAACTATAATTTCAATTCTTTGGTTAATATTTTATTACCTACCTAATTTCTACCAATTAAAAAATAATAAAATTGAAGATTTAGCCAATAGAGTTATTAAATTAGAAACTTTGGATAAAGCTCCTAATAACGAAGAACTAAAAAACCTTAAGTTAGAAATACAGAGTCTAAGAAGTCAAATTGATAATATAGATTTAAATTCAGTTAATTCATCATCATTAGAAATAGAAAATCTCAAACAAAAAATATCACTTATAAATAATGAAATACTAAAAATTATAGAAATTCAGAAAAATAGACAGTCAAGCTCAGACACATTAGATAATTTGAGTAATACATCTGAAACTGGTAAAAAATCAAACTCGATTGAGACAATTAAAAAACTAGAAACTCCTAATAAATCTCAAGAAGAATTAATAAATGAGGCAAGAGCTGTAATTGAAAAACTCCTTAAAAGAAAAGATTTAGGATCATTAAGCAAACAAGAATTTAATGAAGGTGAATTTGATACATATAATAAAATAAAAAATTATTTGGCAGGCTTTTTCAAATTAAGGCAATTTTCTGATGATTTATCTCCTCGTTCATTGATTACAAAGGCTGAAAAAGAGTTGGATAATAAAAATTTAAAAAAATTTATAAATATTATTAAGCAACTTCCTGATAATTGGAAAATACCCATAAATAATTTTATAGTTAAGGCTGAGAATGCTCTTGAAATTATAAATAACGAGGCTCAGTAGTTGATTTTTAAGACATTAAAATTATTAATTTTTATCCTGCTTATATGGTATTTGTCTGAGTTTTTTGGGAATAACGAGGGCCTGGCCACTATAAATTGGATGGGATGGGGTATTGAAATACCTACGGATAGGCTTGTATTAATCTTATTATTATTTTCAATATTTATCATACTTATTGATAGGGTATGGTTAGCGTTTTTAAATTTGCCTAAATCTGCTTTGCGAAGATATGAAAATAAAAATAATAGAAAAGTTGAACAAAAACTAATAAAGGCATTTTTGCTTGCAAGTCATGGAGAAACTGTTTCAGCAGCAAAGGAAGCATCCTTAGTAGCTAAAAACACAAAAGACAAAAGCCTTGGAAAATTATTGAGCAGACATTTGGAGGTTACTAATAGTATTAATAAAAATGATGGAAATAATAAGGATATTGCTCAAAAATATTTTCAACAGCTTACAAGTGAAAACTCTACTGCTTTCGTAGGGCATTTAGGTTTAATGCAACAGGCAATTTTAGGTAATGATGATAATAATATAATTATTGAAGAGGGAGAAAATGCATTAAAATATGAGCCAAAATCAAAGCAAATTTTAGAAGTCTTATTTAATGCACATGCTCTAAAAGGTGACATAAAAGAATCACTCTTATATCTAAAAAAACTTAAAAGTTTTAATTTCATTACAAACGAAATTTACAAAAATATTGCCTCTAATCTCAATTATTTATCAGCTTTAGAAAATGTTAATAATGGAAATAAAAGCTTAGCAGTTAATAATTTAAAAGAAGCTATTAAACAAAAACCTAATAATATCATGGCTTCAATAAAGTTATCTGAAATAATTACTGGAATTGGCTCAAAATCTACATCGATTAAACATTTGGAAAAGGCTTTTTTATTAACTTCTCACCCTGATGTCCTCGATGCATTAGCAAAAGAATGGGATGATAAAACTCCTGGAGCTAGAGTTGCTAAATCTATTAAACTTCTTAATAAGAAATCTTCGAATGACATAGATAATGATTTAAAAATTGAAGTTGCCCGTTTTGCTATAAGAGAAAATATATGGGGAGAAGCTGAAAAAATATTATCTGAAATTCCGGAGGATGATCTTACAATTAGTGGTTTCCAGGCACTGGCGGATATAGAAAGTTCTAAAAATAATCCGGATAAAGTAAAGGAATATTTATCTAAAGCTGCAAACGCGAGCGAAGGCTTTAATTACTTTTGTTCTTCATGTGGGAGTAAAAATTTAAAATGGGAATTACATTGTTCTAATTGTAACGGTCTAAGCACTATTGAGTGGATGAAGAGTAATGATAATAAAAAATTAGATCCTGTTTTCTTACCTAGTTTAAATAATGTTTTTGAAAGAAAATTATTAAGTAAATTATAAAAAATATTCAACAGATTTAAGAATTAGATAAGAAGAAAAAAATAATAAAACTATTCCTAAAATTAAAAAAATTTTACTTTGTCTTAATTTTAAATAATTTTGAATTTTTTTGGTGTTGATAGAGTAAGAAACAAGCATATACCAAAAAGCATCTATTATTCCCGCAAGCAGTGCCATTGTTAATTTTGTTTCGATATTATAATCACTTTCAATAAATTGACTAAACACTGATGAAAAAAAGATTAGTATTTTGGGATTAATTAAAGAGGTTGTGAGCCCAAGAAAAAAATCATTAAAATTAGATTTTGAAAACTCAATTTTAGAATTAGATGAGTTTTTATAAGGTTTAAAGAAAATTAATTTTAGACTTATATAGATAAGGAAAACACTCCCTAATATTTGTATTAAGGCGATACTAATTGGCAAATATGCTATAATCATATTTAAAATATATATTGAAACTAAAGCATATAAAAATATACCAAGGCCATGACCCAAGGATGCTAAAAGGCCTGATATTACTTTCTTACTATTGGTTATGTAAATAATAACAATTAAGCTTGGACCAGGAGTGATTGCGCCTATAAAGCAAACCAATGTAATTGTTAACCAATCAAAAATATCCATCAATTAACACATGTTTATAATAGGTTTTGAAATGAATTTTGACGTAATGCCTCATATGTTACAATTGCTACTGCATTACTTAAATTTAGACTTCTGCTACCTTGAACCATTGGAATTCTGAGCCTGTTTCTTTTTTTAATCTTTTTCAATACAAAATCAGGTAACCCGCTTGTTTCGCTTCCAAACACAAGACAATCATTTTTTTTAAATTGAATTTTGGTATAAGCTTTATCAGCAAATTTAGTTAATGCATAAATTTCATTAATTTCAATCTTATCTAAGCATGATTGAATATCATCATGAATAAAAAAATCTGCATCTTTTTTATAATCCATTCCTGCTCTTTTTAACGAGTTATTATTCATATCAAATCCTAGAGGCTTTATGAGATGAAGTGTTGAACCGGTATTAGCGGCTAGCCTTAAAATATTTCCAGTATTTGGAGGTATTTCAGGATTAAATAAAACAATTTGGAACATATATTTTGTTCTTTATATCAAAATAAGTTTTAATAATTAATACCTTAAAGTTTTCCCTCAAGTATGTATTTTAAAATTCTTACAACTTGATTTTGATCTTTAGCTACTGCAGATGCAGCAGCATCAACTTCTTTCAGGGCATGCTGGTGTTCATCATTATGAATAACTATTATAGATTTATTTAAAGCAGCAGCAAAACCAGCATCAAAAGCAGCGTTCCACTGCTTATATTTATCACCAAATTTTACTACTACAATATCACAATCTTTTATAGATTTTCTTGTCCGAATAGAATTGATGTTTGCACCCTTATGATCTTTCCAAAAATTACTATTTTCATCTCCTAAAATTTCAACACCACAATTGTCTGAGGCTTCATGATTTGTAATTGGAGAAGAAAAAGAAATATCTAGTTTTTCATTTTTACATAAATTTATTATTTCTTCACGCCAGTTACTGTGTATCTCTCCTGAAAGATAAACATTTAACATATTAAGCTCCTTTTTTTATATTTTCAGATAATAATTTTGGCGCACGTGTCATTGTTATGGCTAAGGACACGCTTGCAAATATAGCTAATATACACATTCCTAATAAAATAAAATTATAATTATGTCCAAAATCTAAAAGCATTCCTACTAAAGCTGGTCCTAATGATGTTCCGAATACCATTGTTGATGTTGAAAGAGACCTAACAGAGCCTAAATTTTTTGTTCCATAATATGTTGGCCAAAAAGTTCCACCAATTGTCATTGCTAATCCCTGAGTCATGCCAAGAAAGGCAAGCCCAATCATTGCGTGTACGTATGTATCTCCATAAGAAAATATTAATAAGCCTAATGACATTGGCAATAAATAAAATGGTAAAATTTTTTCAACGCCAAATTTGTCTAGGATCCATCCTGAACTTAAAGTAGTTAAAATTGACATTGAAGTGTAAAATGGGAAAAGAGCAGTAAACGAAATTAAAGACCAATTCTTAATTTCGGTTAGGTGAACCATGTTAAAAAAGAAGGCAGTAGAAAAAATTGGAGGAATCAAAAAAGGCACTATCACAGCCCAAAACACCCAATGATTAAGAGCCTCTTTTCTAGTCCAATGCTTTTTTTGCATACCTAATTGATTAGAAATATTCTCTTGTTTACTGTTGGGAACTCTTTCATTGGATAGTAATTTTAATATTACTGGTAATAAGATTAATAGAATTATCATTCCTATTACCCAACTATTTCTCCAGCCTATAATTGCAAATAAACTTACAAAGATTACTGGGAAAACAGCTTCACCAATAGAAAATCCCATGATTGATAATGATAGGGCTTTACCTTTATTTTTACCATACCATTTACCAATGGCAACAGCAGGTATGTGAATAAGCATTCCTTGACCAAAAAACCTTAATCCAAAAATTATAAATGGAAGAAGCCAAACCGTTTCAATGAATGTCATGCTTAAACAAAGTAGGCTTAAGCATATTATTACAACTTTTATATTGAGTGTAATTTTATACTTATCAACGTAACCACCAAAAATTAACATGGCAATAGCGGAGATTAGTGTTCCTCCTGAGTAAATAGCTCCCCAATCTCCGTGAGATAAATCAAAAGCTTGTCTAATCTCACCAGCAAATAATGAAATAAAAAAAGTTTGCCCAAAACACGAGCTAAAATATAAAAGAGCTGTAGCTAATAACCATCTTGCGTTTTCGGTAATAAAATTCATAAGGTACCAATAAATCTTTGTATAGATTATATGATCCTTAAATAAAATTTAGGCAATAGTTTAAATTTTTAATTCACCAATTTCGTGGTTTTCTATATCAAGAAATGTATCAGTAGGATTTCCAATTCTTCCATATCCATTCCAAACTTTAAACCCTAGTAATTCTTTTTGATAACTATTTAAATTTGAAAAAACATCTTTTTTTATACCTAAGGTAAAATTTTCTTGAGGCCTAAATTGTGGGCCACAAAAAGTTATTAATAATGCAAGCCTATTATCATTTGTAATATTAGCACCTGTTCCATGCCATACCCTACCATCAGTAATAATAGCACAACCAGGGGGACCTTCAGCAGATATTACTTCTATATCTTTATCTAAAACTTTATCTGGATGACGTCCAAATAAATGAGATCCTGGGACAATGCGCGTACCCCCATTCTCTTTATTCATTCCATTTAGCATTATTAAAACATTAGTTACGGCTGGCCTTGAAATAAGTTCGTTATTGTTATTGATATTTTCATTAATTTTGATATTAAATTTATTTCTTTTAATAGATCCTGGAGGTAAAAAATCCTCATTTCGATTAACGGGGTCTGGAAACCACCATTGATCAGTATGAAGATCCATTGCAACGCCACCTGGCTTAGCAATATTTGCTCCAAAGCTTGAAACTAGGAATTCATCTCCAACTATTTCTTTTACGCAATCCACATAATTGTGTTTTGCTAAAATATCTAAAAATACTTTACCTTTATTTGGCAACATCCATACTCGTTGGTTTACCCCAGGGGCATCAGTAATATTATTGAAATCACCCCATTTCTTCTTTTCACTGCCATCCTCGTATGCAAGATTTAATTCTTTTTCTGCATTAGCCTGTTCAATTAGCCTTTCCATAGCTCTTTTATTTAGATCTGGTGGAATAGCGTTTTTAAGTAAACAATAACCCCATTTTTTTAAGTCAGTTTTTGCATCTTCTATTGATTCTGTTGGCTTTGGATAATTAAGGTTCATATTTATCCTCTTGATCTTATTTTATGAGGTTTAGATTAATTAGGGCTTCCTTCACTTTTTCTTTTTGATCATCGGTTGCAGGAGAGGTTGGTCTTCTAGCAAAACCACTTTCAAGACCTTGTAAACTTTGAGCATATTTACATAGAGATGGCATATTATCTAAGCCAATTGCATCCCATAAAGGCATTAGTTTTTCATGAAGATCCTTTGCAGTTTCCCAATCTTGATCAATAACAGCGTCCCATAATTTCACAGATGGACCTGGGGCAGCAGTTAAAATTGCTGCAATTGATCCTGGGGCTCCCAATTTGTATGATAAGTAAAGTAGAGCATCAACAGCACTAAAAATCATATTTTCAGGTTTTGCTCTTCTAATTAGGTCAGCAAAAAGTTTCATATCACCAGCGCTTTGTTTTACCCCTAAAACCCCTGGGACTTCATCCATTATTCTTAATAGTAAATCTGGTGATAGATAGCACCAAGGTACAACATTATAAATTAATATTGGTATCTGGCATTCATCATGTATCTCTTTAAAATGTCTTACCATTGCATCATCGTCAGGCCTAAATAAATAGCTTGGTGGTGTTATTTGAAGGGCTGCAACGTTAAGAGACTTTACTGATTTACCTCTTTCAATTACCTCAGATGTCGAATTCGCAATAATACCGGCAACTAAAGGGACCCTACCATTTAAAGATGAAGCCGTCTCCGTCATGACAGACAAATACTCTTCTCGACTTAAAGCATGACCTTCACCTGTGCTGCCTCCAGCAGCTAAACCATGAACACCATTTTCAATTAACCAATCCACTTGTGGTTTTATCAAAGTAAGGTCAATTTCTCCATTTGCTTTGAATGGTGTTGTAAAAGGTGCTATAATTCCTTTTAATGCAGTCATGCTTTTCTCCTTAAAAAAATTCGCTAGATTTTTTATTATAAATAAACTTTATTAAAAATATAAAGCTAAAAGAACATTATAAACTAGTATAGGAAAATATAGATCAATGATAGTTGATACAGAAACTGATATTTTTTTAAAAAATCGTATTAAAAATAATTCAAAATTACATCATTTATTAGATCCTGTAGAATTAAGAACTGAACGTTTGAGACAGTTAAGGGAAGATAATTTAACACCTCCAAAAGTTTATAACGTAGAAAATTTAAAAATAAAAAACCGGTTTAACAAAGATGTTAAATTAAGATTTTATTTTCCAAATAACTTCAATAAAAAAACTAAAATTCCAATTATAGTGTTTTTTCATGGAGGTGGATTTGTCATGGGAGATCTTGATACTCATGACTTTACTTGCAGATCAATTTGCTTAGCATCTCAAATGATTGTTGTAGCTGTGGATTATAGTTTATCTCCAGAACATAAGTTTCCTTATGCAGTAGAAGAGGTTAAGGATGTTCTTAACAGCCTTGTAAATTTTGAAAAAGATTTTTTTATTGATCTTGAAAATATTTTCGTATGTGGAGACAGTGCTGGTGGTAATTTAGCAACTATTTTGGCTATTAACTCAAGGGATAAAAAGGTAATTCCAATAAGAGGTCAGTTATTAGTATATCCCTGTGTCGATCTAACATTAACAATGAGATCCATGGATATTTTTCTAGAAGGTATGACTTTAACTTTTGATACTATGGACTATTTCGTTAAACATTATCTTAATTCAAGTAATGATGCAGTTAACTGGGAAGCATCACCGCTTTTTGCTAAGAATCTACATAATCTCCCTGAAACATTCATCTTTGCTGCTGGATTGGATCCTTTGCTAGATGAAGGAATAGCTTACGCAAATAGATTAAAGAGCTTTGGTAATAAAGTAACTTATAAATTATATCCCGGTCAGATACATGGTTTTTTATCGAATTCAATACATTTTCCTAAAGCTGCTGAATGTATAAAAGAAATAGCAAAAGCAGCTAACTCAATGGTATTGAAAAAGAGGGGTTAAATGGAAAAAATCATCATTTTTGGAGGGTGTGGTTTTTTAGGAAGTTGGATAGTAAAAGCCTTTTTGAAAAAGGGTTATAGCGTTTCAATTTTTGACTTAAAAATCCAAAAAGAATTACTCAGCCATGTTGTCGGAGAGGATATTAATAAAATTAAATTTATTAATGGTGATATAACAAATTATGATCAGGTCCAAGAATCAATAAATGATATGGACCATGTAATAAATTTAGCTGGGTTAATGACTCCAGACTGTAGCTCAAATCCTATTTTAGGCGCCAAAGTAAATCTCCTAGGCTCAATTAATGTTTTTGAAGCTTTGAAAAAAAATAATAATAAGTTTTTAGTTTATGCAAGCAGTGCAGGTGTTTTTGGGCAAAAAGATCATTATTACCCATTTCCAGAAACCCATTACGGTGCATATAAGTTGGCAGTTGAAGGAGTAGCAAGGGCGTATTTAAATGAAGATGGTATTTCAAGTGTTGGAATTAGGCCATATGTAATTTATGGGCCAGGAAGAGAAGTTGGGGGAACAGCGGGGGTAACTTTAGCCTGTAAGGCAGCAAAACAAGGAGAAAGTTATACTGTAAATTTTTCAGGCAAGGCAGGTTTTGTTTATGTTCAAGATGTTGTGGATTTAGTTGAAATGTCAATAGCTCAAATTCCCTCAGGTGCATTAACTTTTAATATAAATGGAATAACAGCTGATGTAAGCGAGTTCATAAATTTAATTAAAAAAAATATACCGCTATCAGATATAGGAATCGAAGGTGATCCATTAAGTGTAGTGGATGAAATACGAGGAAATGAGCCCTCTAAAACATTTAAAAAATTTAAGTATACTTCTCTTGAAGATGGGATTAAAAGGACTATCGATTTTTATTGAACCTTGAAAGAAAAAATAAATTATGCCTGTAAATATTTCTTCAAATGCAAAGGGCATATTATTTATAATTGCTGCTGTATCATGTTTGTCTGTAATGGATGGTGTTACAAGATACCTAACAGATTATTATAACGTAATAGCAATTAATATGTTTCGATATTTCTTCTTATTTCTATTTGTAATGTCAATTAACAGCACAGGAAATAAAAGTGTTATTCTGGTTTCAAAAAGTAAGTTTAAACTCATACAAATTTTAAGAGGTACTATTCTTGCTGTAGAGATGTGTTTTGCTCACTATCTTTTTTTAAAGATTGGCCTTATCGAGACACATGCTATTTTTGCAAGTTGTCCTCTAATAGTTGCAGCTTTATCAGTAATTTTTTTAGGAGAAAAAGTGGGTTGGAGAAGGTGGAGTGCAATATTGGTTGGCTTCATAGGTATTTTAATTATGCTTCGACCAGGTACTAAAGTCTTTGACCCCTTATCTCTAATAGCATTAGGATGTGCAATTGCGTTTGCTATCTATCAAATTTTAACAAGATATGTGTCTAGTGAAGATAGTCCTGACACGAGCCTTTTTTATACTGGTATTACTGGATTTATAATATTAGGTTCGGTCGGGCCTTTCTTTTATACATCGGTTGATAATGCTCATTGGTTATGGTTGTTATTAGTCTGTATGCTTGGGGCAGGGGGACATTTTTTAATGATAAATGCTTTCAAACATAGTGAGGCTTCAATATTGCAACCTTTTACATATCTCCAGCTAGTTTTCGTTTCTATAATTGGTGTGTTAATATTTAATGAAAAGTTGGAGAGTGAAATAGTCATAGGTTCATTAATAGTGATTGTAGCAGGACTATTCACTTTTTGGAGAGAATATGTAAAAAACCAAATTAGTGAGGGGATTAATTAATTGTCTAAATATAAATATAAAAATATTCTTTTAACTGGCGCAGCTGGAGCCTTAGGCAATCAACTAAGGGAAACATTATCTAAAGAATGTGATTTGCTTAGAATTTCTGATAAGGAAAATTTAGAAAAAAAATTTCATAATGAGGAAGTTCAAATTGCTGATCTTGCTTCCGCAGAATCAATATTAAAATTAACAAAAGATATAGACTGTATTGTTCATATGGGCGGGCAAAGTATAGAAGGTTCTTGGGATAATGTTTTAAATTCAAACATTATAGGCATGTACAATCTATATGAGGCATGCAGAAAAAATAAAATTAAAAGAGTTATCTGGGCTAGTTCAGTTCACACAGTTGGTTTTTATCCAAGATCCGAGGTTATAGATAGTAAAGTAATGCCAAGGCCAGATAGCAATTATGGTTTGTCAAAAGTTTTTGGAGAATCGCTAGCGCAATATTACTGGGATAAGTATAAAATCGAAACTGTGTCTGTAAGAATTTACTCATGTGTGGAAGAGCCCAAGGATCATAGGATGCTTTCAACATGGTTAAGCTATGATGATTTAAGAAGCTTAATAGTAGCATGTATGAATAGTTCAAATGTACAACATTCTGTTATTTTTGGTGTGTCCAAAAATGATTCATTACTAATTGATAACAAGTATGCAAACCACATTAGTTATAAACCTAAAGATAATGCAGAAGCGTATCGACAAAAAATAGAAAAAAACCATGGTTTTGTTGATGCACAT
This sequence comes from uncultured Alphaproteobacteria bacterium, assembly GCA_937142855.1. GTDB lineage: Bacteria > Pseudomonadota > Alphaproteobacteria > Puniceispirillales > Marisalimonadaceae > Marisalimonas. The sequence continues at coordinate 42,859 of CAKZQZ010000045.1, forward strand.
GATCCTCTTGTAACCACTCATGGAGGGTATTTTGTTTCTGCAGGACATTATGATGATACCTAAATGTTTTCAAAATTTTGATTAAAAAATCCTAAAAAATTATAATATCTAAATTTTGGTTTAATAATCTTACAGAAATAAAAAAGTGAATTAGTTAACAAAAAGATAATAATGAAAATTTTATTAATTTTTACTTGCCTTTCTTGTAATAATTGAGAAGATACGAATCAATTGGAAACAATTGTTTCTGTAGTGGGTTATTATTCGGGGGAATTATAATTAACTTGGTGGTGACCTTAATTTTAAATACTAGGGAGGAATTTTATGAAATTCAAATCTAGCCTATTCGTAGGCGCTGTAGCTTTAGCTGCAACTAGTTTAGTAGCTGTATCAGCAAATGCTGATAAACTACGTTGGAAAATGCAAAGTACTTGGGGTAGCCAGGTAGCAATTAACGGTGAAGCAGCTGTTTATTTCTCTAACAAAGTTAAAGAAATATCAGGTGGTGACGTTCAACTAAGGTTTCATGAGCCAAACGCTCTTGTTCCTTCACTAGAAGTGTGGGATGCTGTTAAGAACGGATCAGTAGATGCAGGTTATACAACACCTGGTTATCATGCTGGAAAAATCCCTGCAGTTTCTTACTTTACTGCTGTTCCTTTTGGACCAGGTGCAAGTGAGTACCATGGTTGGATGGAATATGGCGGAGGCCAGCAGTTAAAAGATAGAATTTATGGCGAGTATGGCCTTAAAGCTCTTAACTGTTTAACACACGCTCCTGAAACTTCAGGTTGGTTTAGAAAGAAAATCAACAAAGTTGAAGAGTTAAAAGGAATGAAAATGCGTTTCTTTGGACTAGGTGCGATGGTTATGAGTAAAATTGGTGTGTCAACACAATTACTAGCAGGTGGAGATATTTATCCAGCACTAGAAAAAGGTGTTATTGATGCAACAGAATTTTCAATGCCTACACATGACTTAAGTTATGGTTTCTATCAGTTAGCTAAGTTTAACTACTTCCCAGGCTGGCATCAGCAAACATCAATTGGTGAGCTATTAATGAGCACTAAGGGTTGGGGTGGTTTAACAAAGACTCAGCAAGGTATTATCAACACAGCGTGTCGTGATACTATGTGGTGGGCACTTGTTAGATCTGATGCAAAGCAGGTTCCTGCTATGCGTGAGTTAGAGAAAAAGGGAGTTACATTTGTAACATGGCCTGATTCAGAGATTTCTAAGTTCAAAAGAGCATGGGAAGCAGTTGTAGAAGAAAAGTCAGCTTCTGATCCATTGTTTAAAGAAATCACTGCTAGCTATGATGCTTTCAGAAAAGACTACAGTATTTGGTCTTCAAGAGCGTACTTAAAAGCTAAACAGTACTAAATAATTAAATAGTGCACCTGCTTTTGCAGGTGTACTATACTCTTTATATTAATAAAATTTTATAGAACATATTTGATAAGTTATTTAATTTTTACTTATTATTTAATTAGGGGAATAAGATGGCGCTTACTGAACAAAATATGGCAGGTTTGGTATCTATTAGTGAAACACTAAGAGTTATAGTTAATAGAGTTGGTAGAGCAAGTACATGGCTTTTGGTTCCCTTGGTTATAATTACTATGTGGGATGTTGTTGCAAGAAAGTTAGTTTGGATACAAATCTGGATGGTTGCTAACTTTGGATCTTTCTTTGAGTCTACTCTAATGCAAGAGATGGAGTGGCATCTTCATACGGTCGTTTTTTGTTTAGTATTGGGTTATGGTTATACTCATAATAGGCATGTTAGAGTTGATTTTTTAAGAGAAAATTTCACGTTTAAATCAAAAGCAAAAGTTGAGTTTTATGGTAACTTGTTGTTTATGTTACCTTTTACACTAATTTGTGTTTATTTCTCTTGGATATACATGGTGGATTCATATGTTATTAATGAAGTTTCTGCATCTTTGGTTGGTTTAAGTAACAGATGGATAATTAAAACATTCCTTCCAATAGGATACTTTTTCTTATTCTTAGGTGGAATGTCTGTAATGATACAATTAATCGCAGTAATCTGGGGTGATAATAAGAAGAAACTAGACCTTATGGTCTTGGATTACGATGAACAAAAGAAATAAGATATTGTATTCATACATATGAGATAAAAGATGTGGTTTTCAAAAGTTCCCGGCTATATATTTGATAAGCAAAAAACACCTTACTTAACAGAGGCTAAAGAGTTAACTTTAGCCCAGTCACAATATGAACTAGTGGCATACGGTGTCTTTGTGGGAACTATGTATAGTATAATAGGTTTAGCAGCAGCACTAAATCTTTTACAAAATGCAACATTAATTCATTTAATCTGGTTGTTTGTATCTTTAGGAGTTATAGGCTCAATTTTTAACGTAATAAGAAAATACGAAATTATCTCTTCGTATATCATATCAATCGCTCCTGCGATTGTTGTATCGTTTTGTTTATACGAAGCTTTTATTGCGCATGCATCATTTGTATCGCTTACGATTTTACTTTGTCTTTTTCTGTTATCTCTCAAATATGGCTGGAGGGTAACTAAAATTGTTGCTTGGCAAAGGTATACTGGTGAATTTAAAACTAATAATTATAAGAAAGTGTAGGAGCCGTTATGGATTTTGTTGATATTATAGTCGAATACTTACCAATATTCATGTTTTTGACTATGGGGGTACTTCTCTTTATTGGATATCCGGTTGGATTTATTCTTGGAGGTGTAGCTATTACATATGGCTTTATTGGATATCTCTTTGGTGTTTTTAAAATTGCGGAGTTTTTTAACTTCGTACCTCGAATGTGGGGTTTTTCGGCAGAAAACCTAATATTGGTTGCTATACCTAGCTTCGTTTTTATGGGTACGATGATGGAAAGAAGTGGTATAGCGAACGACTTGCTTAGAACCACTCAGATATTACTTAGAAAAGTTCCTGGTGGTTTGGCAATGTCGGTTACCGTTATGGGAACAGTTTTGGCTGCTATGACAGGTATTATTGGCGCTTCAGTTACTATGATGACAGCTCTAGCATTGCCAACAATGTTAAAAAATAAATATAGTCATGCCCTTGCAACTGGTGTTATCGCTGCTTCGGGTACATTAGGGATATTAATACCACCAAGTATTATGTTGATTATTATGGCTGATATTATGCAGGTTTCCGTTGGTAACTTATTCATGGGTGCGGTTATTCCTGGTTTAACGTTGGCCCTGATGTATTTAATATTTATTTTTATATGGTGTTCTATTGATAAGAAAGTTGCGCCAGCTCTTAAAGAAGGTGATTTAGTCTATGAAAAGGGCAGATTACCACAAATGGTTCTAAAAGCTTTTCTTCCACCGGTAGCTTTAATTGTTCTTATTAAAGGTTCTATTCTATTAGGTTGGGCAACACCTAGTGAAGCTGGAGCAGTTGGTGCTTTTGGAGCGACGCTACTTGCTATTATTGGTAACAAATTTACTTTACCAATGTTAAGGAGTGTTTTGCACTCATCAGGTCTAACAATTTCTATGGTTTTCATGATCATTTTAAGTGCAACGTGTTTTGCTTACGTTTTTAGATCATTGGGTGGAGACTATATCGTCGAAGAATTGATTGAAAAAGCTGGTTTAGGATCTTGGGGGTTATTATTCTTATTAATGGGTATGACCTTTATGTTGGGTTTCTTTCTGGATTGGGTTGAGATAACTCTAATTATTCTTCCTATATTTGCGCCTCTCGTTGTTTTATTGGATTTTGGTGACCATGTCTCTCAATTGACTGGCCTAGATGGTCGTAAAGAGACAATGGTTTGGTTTTTGGTTCTAATGGCTATTAACCTCCAAACATCATTCCTAACGCCGCCATTTGGTTTTGCTTTATTTTATCTAAAAGGAGTGGCTCCACCTGAAGTTGCAACATTAAGTATATACAAAGGTGTTATACCTTTTGTTATAATACAGCTTATCGGTCTTAGTTTTGTGATTTACCAGCCGGAAATGGCCCTCTGGCTTCCGCGGCTAATATAGATAAACATTAAATTAAAACCGCATCATTTAGATGCGGTTTTTTTTCTAAAAGGGTTTTAAATGAATAAAATTGGTATTTGTGGGGCCGGTCTTATTGGAGCCAGTTGGGCTATTGGTTTTGCAAACGCTGGTTATTTATCCTATGTTTATGATAACAACACCAATAGTGTAGAAAATTTCAATAAATATTTTGACGACTTACTTCTAGACCTAAAGACAATTGATCCAAATATTAATAAAGATAAAATTAGAAATAAACCAACTAGACAACTAGAAATTGATCGAATCCGCAAAATCCCAGAGAACTAAATAAATCATATAACTGAAAGTCCGGTTACACGGTATCTAGTTGATAAGGCTTACTGTCTTTCTCTACGAAATAAGTTCTAACCTTAGTTGCCAGGGCCCGCCAAACTGAATTTAAAAACCACCTAATAGAAGGTAGTTTTTTATTATGGATGCTTCTTACGCTTCGACTGGATCGATGTAGAGACGGTACGGCTGTTGCTCTTTACGGTCGTTCAAGGTTTCATCAACACTATTAAGCTGAATAATAATATATGACCCTCTAACCTGGTCACCGTCTTGACCAGTATTTCTAATGATCGCCAAAGCATATCCTGTACCGTATGGCACTGTCACAACCCCTGAAGTCTGTCCCTCTGCGAGGCTGAACAGCGTATCAACCGTTTGCTGCGAAACGTTACGGTTCGATTTGTCGACGAGTCCAAAGTCTCCACCAGCACCCCGAGTCGGCTCATCTTCTGAGTACTCAGCGGCAATTGCTGCAAAATCCTCACCAGCTGTGATGCGTGCGAGTGCCTCTGTCGCACGTTGTTCGGCTTCAGTATCGAGTGCACGGATTACTTTTTGTTCAAGTATCTCGGTCTTCAGGCTGCGGCGAAAATCGTCAACAGACCAGTCCCAAAACTCACGCAATACATCCTCGAAGACTTCACTGTTACTACCGAGGCGATTTTGTTCCTGGGCAATTCGGATCTGTTCATCGATCTCCTGCTCACTTACTTCAATTCCCTGCTCCTCAGCAAGTATCTTAATATAGGCATCGTTCACGACTTTATCGATGGCGCGTTGTTTGTAGCTGTTGAGTTGCGCTTGGCCAGATTCGGTGTCAAAACTCAGCTGCTGCTGATTCTCGTAGTAATGGATATAGTGACCAAGCTCAAACAGATAGTTCTCATACGCTACAAAAGTGCTTCCCGTTCGAGCAATCGGGAAAGGAACTACTTTTGTTACCTGATAGGCCAGTGTTGAGCTGGTTTGGAATCGATACAAATACAAAACCGAAACAATGGAGAAAATCAAAATCGCCAACAAGAAGAGTCCTGTGCTAAGCAGCACGATGCGGTGCTTGGAATGTTGCAATGGATAAATGTATTTACGAGCACCCGACAGCACTTCCTCTCGGTGTTCCGCAACGTTCTCGTTTGTAATACGCGGTACGACAACCTTGTCTTTATTCTCTTTCTTCTCTGCTCGCTTTGTCGCGATTTCTTGAATTTTCTTTTTTACCATTT
>CAKZQZ010000046.1 GCA_937142855.1 uncultured Alphaproteobacteria bacterium
AAGCTCTATTTCCTATGAATATTCCCCAGATCAAAAACGTTTTGCCGTTTTGATATGTCATATACAATCAATTCAACTTTTGCTTTTAGGAGACAAACATATTCGTGCTAAATTTAAAAATGAAACGAATTGGCAAGGAGAATGGCTCTCTCCATAAGTCATGATTTAATTTGACATAAAAGGATTTATGAATTTTTTTTTATTTTAGAAAATACTTTTAATTTTAATCAATCTACCAGCTAATGATTGAGCCCTTGTCTGTGCTCCATTGACTACGGTCAATGGGCAGACCACCTCCGACCATTGACCATTGTTGATTAGGAAAAGGATACAGTAACCCCTACTCTGTATATATTTTGTGGGATAAATAGTGGGGTAAGATTATTATTATCGTATTTTGTTGTTTAAAATCAATGATTTATACATTTTTTTAGCTAACACCCCATCCACAATATTTTTTTAATTACATATCAATAATATGTTAATAAATTATAAAAACAATGTTAATTTCAATGACTTATATCTTAAAGCTAATATTTAAATTAAAAACCTGTATCCAAATACTCCTATCGTTTATAAATTAATTTTTAGTTGAAAATTAACATGTGCATGGTCTAAATATTTATTATGTGTGGTAGATTTGTAATTTCCATTAATAAACCCTATGGTTTAAAATATGACGCTTCATATAATGTAGCCCCTTCACAATTAGTACCGGTTAAAATAAAAGAAAACGCAAAATTACTAAAATGGTCATATGCACCATTATGGAAAAAAGATATGCATCTTATTAATTGTCGTTCTGAAACAATGAATGAGAAACCTTCATTCAAAAATGCAAAAAGATGCGTAATTTTTAACAACGGTTGGTATGAGTGGCAAAGAAAAGATAAAGAAAAAGTGCCTTATTATCATTACTCTAAGTCAAATAATTTTGCTGGGCTTTATAATGATGTTGGTTGCTTAATACTAACTAGAATTTCCACTGACAAGATAAATCATATTCATCATAGACAGCCTGTTTTGTTGAATGATGATGAAGTGTCACGTTACCTTGAAGGTGAAAACATTTTAGATAGCAAGGCGAATTATGAAATTAACTTCCATAACGTTAGTAAAGACGTAAATAATCCTCGTAACAATGGTTCATATCTTGTTAATGCGATAGCAAGCAATTTTGTTAGTCGTTTATAGATTAAGAAAAGTTTACCTTACCTTCCCTATTATATTTTTTATAATTGACATCATCTTCTCTTTTGTGAGTAAATTAAATCATGTAAAATTTTATATAAGTGTGGGAGAGGTTTAATGAAAATAAGTCGTAGAAAATTAATTGTTTTGGGTGGAGGTGCCATAGCATCATCAGCTCTGTCAATGCCTGCAATTGCATCTAATAAAAAAATAAAAGTTGGTGCTTTGCGATTTACTTCTCATTCAGCAAGTTTCATAGCCAAGGAGCGTGGATATTTTAAACAAGCAGGGCTTGATGTAGAGTTTGAATTTTTTCAAGCTGCACAGCCCATGGCAATTGCGATTGCATCTGGAGATATTGATTATGCAGTAACAGCTATATCTGGAGGCCTTATATCACTTGCGGAAAAAGGAGCAGTAAAGGTCATTGGAGGTGCTTTAAGCGAAGAAGAAGGAATTGATGGACAAAAATTTCTTGTTTCTGATAAAGCCTATAAGGCAGGAGTAAGAAGTCCCAAAGATCTTAATGGCAAAAGATATGCTGTAACTCAGTCAGGATCGTCATTTCATTATATGGGATCAAAAATGGCAGCTGCAGAGAATATTAATCTATCTTTTGTACCTTTGCAAAAAGTTGGAGCAATTATAGGAGCTCTTAAATCTGGGCAGGTAGACGCATGGTCAATTGTTCCACACATTGCAAAACCATTATCACGAGGAGGATCTATTCATATTATTGGTAATGTAGCTGATTATCTTCCTAACTATCAAATAACAACAGTTTTTACTTCGTCGAATAATGCAAAAAATGAACGTGCTCTTACTAAAAACTTTTTGACTGGTTTTAGTAAAGGCGTAGACGATTATGCATCCACCATGATTGATAAAAATAAGGGAGATGCAGGTGTAAATGAAATGGTAGATTTAATACATAAATATGTCTACACCAGTCGTCCAAGGGAAAAAGCAGCGCCTTCTATCATTAACGGCACGATGCGATTAAGTGATGGAGCATCCTTGAATCTTGCTTCAATTAAAAATCAACTTGAATGGTTTAAGTCTGAAGGTTTAGTTAAGAAAAGTATAACCATAGATACGTTAGTTGATCAGTCTTATGTAAAAATCATTAGTTAGTCAAAATTGTCCTGAGTTCAATCTGGGCTCAGGGCAAGATAATTTATGAATATAAAAATCAAAAATCTTAATCATTCTTATGATAAATCAAAAGTTCTAAGTGATATAAATTTAGAAATAATGGATGGTCAGATATTGTCTATTATTGGCCCTTCTGGTTGTGGCAAATCAACTTTATTACGCCTCATCGGTGGCCTTGAGAAACCATGTTCTGGTGAAATTACTCAAATTGGTTCTCCGCCTGCAGGTTGTCTAAATGCCATGACTTATATTTTTCAAGATTTTGCATTACTTCCATGGAGAACTGTCGAAGAAAATGTGTCACTTGTACTAGAAGATCATTCATTATCTAATGAAATTAAACGCTCAGTAATTGATGATGTTTTAGACAGAACCAAACTGAAAGATTTTTCTTATGCATTCCCTAAACAACTATCTGGTGGAATGAAGCAGCGTGTAGCCATTGCCCGAGCATTAGCAGTCAATCCAGCAGTTCTTTTAATGGATGAACCTCTATCAGCTCTAGATAGTCAAACACGAGAATTACTTTTAGAAGATTTTATAAATTTATGGCACCGAAAACCTTTTACTGCAGTTTATATTACTCATAATCTTTCAGAGGCGGTTCGTCTTGGACATAAAATTCTAGTTCTTTCACGTAGGCCAGGAAAAATCATAGAAACTATTAGTATTGAAAAACCAATCGCAGATAGAAAATTAATTGATAAAGATCTAGATCAATATCAAAAACATCTTTGGAATATAATGCATGATGAAGCCAGGGCAGCTGATGCTGAACTACTAAATGTATGATATAAAAAATAAATCTAATAATTCAAACAATTTAAACGTCAACAAACCTGTACCTTTTATTGGTAAAGGTTTTCAGCCAAAAACAAGAAGTTGGATGGGTTATTTTGTTTTTTTTATAATCATTTTTGTCTTAGAGCTTGGTACCTCAACTGGAGTAATATCTTCTTTGACCTTGCCTAAGCCATCAGATGTTCTTGAAACTATCATTCAACTTTTCCAATCTGGTTTACTATTTAAACACCTAGTGCCCTCTATCTTGAGGCTTGTTATTGGAGCACTTATTGGTATAAGTCTTGGGATAAGTATTGGTACACTTATTGGATTATTTTCATATTTCCGATCTGGCTTGGTTCCAGTTATCGCAGCTATATTTCCTATACCCAAAATAGCATTACTACCATTATTTGTAATTTGGTTTGGAATTGGAGAAGGGTCAAAATATGCACTAATAGCATTAGGAAGCTTTACGCCTACCGTAGTTGCTACTTATGGAGCAGTTGATAATGTTGACAGAACATTAATACGTATGGGACAAAGTTTTGGCCTAAGTTGGATCTCAATTGTTTATAAAATTGTTTTGCCTGGAGCAATGCCAGGTATTTTGTCTGGTTTAAGGATTAGCCTTGCAATATCAATAATTCTACTTGTTGCGGCCGAAATGCTTGGTGCAGAATATGGTATAGGTGCATATATTTTAGAGGCAGGTTCTCTGTATGATTTAGAAAGATTATTTGCTGGAGTAACTATATTATCTCTGTTGGGTATAACAGTAAGTGTTTTTGTTACAAAACTTGAACAGAAAATTTTAAAGTGGCGTTAATAAAATCATTAGCTCATTATATTTAATACTATGTCCAAGGACTTTTACTTCTTTATAGCTAGGTTTAGTTTCAATTATAAATCGATTAAAGATCAAAAAGTTAAGAAACATTAACGTTTAATTAATATTGTTTGAATGAATTTTCTTAAAAACTTGTGTCTACATTTTATATTGGTTAAATAATTGTATAAAATCTTAAAAAATATTAATTATTAAATTAAGGATTATTATGAAAGCTTATTGGGTAGCACGTTCAAAAATATTAGATCCTATTAAATATAAAAAATATACGGATCAAGTTCCTGAAATAATATCAAAGTTTGGTGGGAAAGTCTTAGCAAGGGGTGGAAATTTTAAAATTCTAGAAGGAACAGATAAGTTTCATAGATTTGTAATCATAGAATTTCCATCTTTAGAAGATGGAGAAAATTGTTGGAACTCTGAAGATTACAGAAATGCTTCTTTTCATAGGAAAAATGGTGCTGGAGAGGTTGACTTAATACTTGTTGAAGAAGGCGATGCAACAAAATAATAAATATTAACTCCCTTCTTAATATTTAAAGTTAATAATATATTATTCAGCAATAAAAAATCATACCTAATTAATTTTTTTGTTAATTTTTATAAATAATAATATATGATTATTTTATGACTATTAAAACTACCATTGCAGGAAGTCTTCCTAAACCCATTTGGTTGGCTGAACCAGAAAAATTATGGGGTGAATGGAAATTAAAAGATACAGAATTATTTATAGGACAATGTGAAGCTGCACTTAATTGGATAAAATTCCAGGAAAATACAGGTGTCGATATAATATCTGACGGTGAACAATTTAGAAAACATTTTGTCCATGGATTTTTAGAATTAATTCATGGTATTGATTGGAATAAAATGACAACCATGGGCATCAGAAATGATCGCTATGATGCCGAAGTTCCAACAGTAGTAAATGAATTGAAAAGATTAAATTCAGTCCACTCTAAAAGCACAGAATATTGTCTTAAAAATACTTCAAAAGATTTTAAAATCACTCTACCTGGACCAATGACCATTTGTGACACTATTGCAAACGGCTTCTATAGTTCTAGAAAAGAAATGGCATATGAATTTGCAAAAATATTAAATGCAGAAGCTCTTGAACTCGAAAAGCTTGGGGTTCACACAATTCAATTTGATGAACCTGCTTTTAATGCTTTCACCAAAGAAGCGTCTGAATGGGGTGTTGAATTACTAGAAGTTGCAGCTTCTGGCCTCAAATGTAAGACAGCTGTTCATATTTGTTATGGATATGGAATTAAACAAAATATTGATTGGAAAAAAACTCTTGGAAATGAATGGAAACAATACGAAGACTTTTTTCCTACTTTAAATAATAGTTCTATTGATCAAGTATCACTTGAATGTGCAAATAGTCGTGTTCCATTAGAAGTTTTAAAGATGTTAAACTCTAAAGAAATACTTGTGGGCGTAATAGACGTAGCAAGCCTAAAAATAGAAACACCTGAAGAAGTTTTTAAAATTTTGAATGAAGTTTCAAAATATGTTGATTATAAAAACATTATTGCTTGTACAAATTGTGGAATGGCACCAATGCCTTATAATATTGCTGAAAAAAAAATAAAATCTTTAGTTGCTGGAGCAAACTTATTTGCTAAATCTTATAATTAAAGTCTAATACTAATTTAGTGTTTAATAATTTAACACTTCTAAGACTTATCTAATTCATTTAACTTCAGTCTAGCATTCCACACTATTACACACTCCTCGCAACGCTCAGTAGCTTTTCTGATGGCTCTATATGCTGGATGTTTTTTACAACCCTTTGCTAAAACTTTCAGTAAATCTATTTTTTTTTCTAATATTTTATTATTCATATTTAATCCTTTAATAGTCATTTCCAACCCTTTGTCATCTTTCCTTTGTCCTTAAAATCAACAATAGAAAATGTTTTCTCTATTAAAGTGTAATCATTATACCCTAAACGGGCTATAACCTTCATTTTTAGCACATCAACCATACCTTCATCGGTAATAAACTCATCTTTTATATGAATTCCTATCACTTGACCAAACACAACATGATGAAAACCTTCTTTTCCTGGTAGTTGAACTGTTTGGTGATATTTACATTCGAAGTGAACTGGTGACTCAGCTACTCTTTTGGGTTTAACATTTATTGAATCTATAGGTGTTAAGCCAGTCTTAATCAATTCGTCTGTTTCAGCTTCCAATATCCAGCTTGTATCATTCATTTGATGGCGTGTATCCCATGTACTAATATTTACCACAAACTCACCTGTTTCTTCAGCATTTAAAACACTATCTTTTTTGCTACCATCAGGCCTGTTTCCTGCAGAAAACATTACAAATGGAGGATTATAAGAAAGGCCATTAAAATAACTATATGGAGCAAGGTTACCTATGCCCTTTTTACTTACTGTACTAATCCATCCAATTGGGCGAGGAACTGTTAGAGCCTTGAAAGGATTGTAAGGAAGTCCATGATTGTTTTTGCTAGTGTCATAATACATTTGAAACATCACCCATAATTGCTAGTTTTGAATAATTAATTTTAGATATAAAATTTAATCATACAAACAAATTCGGGTTCTACCTCATATTTACCTGATTTAGTATTATAGAACTAATATTTGTTAAGTTAACAATTTAGTTTAAAGTATCTAATTATAAATTTTAAATTTTCATAGGTATAAAATGTCGATTAAAGTAGCTATAATTGGTTTAGGGATAATGGGAACCCGAATGTTAACTCATATGAGGTTACATGAAAAATTTAAACCAGATTACTTATGGGACCCTAACCCAAAAGCTTGTGAAAATGCCCTAAAACTAGATAATCAATGTTCAATTATGAAAAGTGCTGAAGAAGCAATAGAAAATGCTGATTTAGTCTATCTTGCTTGCCCTCCTACAGTGAGAGAATCTTATGCTATGAAAGTGGTTGAAATGGGCAAAGCTCTTTTTTTAGAAAAACCTTTTGGGATAAATATTCAAGAAAGTAAAAATTTTATTGATAAACTTAAAAAATTTGATGTTCCAATTGCTGTTAATTTTACTCAAGCTGGAGGTGCTCCTTTATCAGATCTATTAGAAAGCAAAGATAAAGGAGAAATGGGAGAAATGCTTGGGGCTGATATTATTGTTACTTACTCTAAATGGCCACGTGAATGGCAAAAAGAAGCTGATTGGCTACGCTTTAAAAAAGAAGGAGGTATGACAAGAGAAGTAATATCTCATTTTATTTTTTTTATAGAACGTGTACTAGGGCCACTTAAAGTGAAATGGGCCCAGACTTCTTACCCAAGTGACACTTCGTTATGCGAGACAGATGTTCTTGCTAAATTAGAAACTGAAAATGGCTTGCCAGTCAATATATTAGCGAGTGTTGGAGGTGTTCAACCAGATCGTCAAGAATTCACGATTAAAGGTTCTAGACAAAGTAGAAAAATAGAAGAGTTTCATAAGGATTCATTATCAACTGGTAATCAATTTGTTCCTCTTAGAGATGAAGAGCAAGACCCAAGAGCTGTAAGTTTGAGGTCACAACTTGATGCTTTATTTCTTAAAATAAATAATAAACCTAATAGTTTAGCAACAATTGACGAAGCATTTAGAGTACAAAAGTTAGTAGAAGAAATATTATCAAAAAATTAATAGTCCAAATTCACTTATTAACTCTTTTATTTGTTATTTTAATAGAATTTTTAACTACTGATTTATATATTTTTTTAAATAAAATATTTTATAAACCGCAAGCTTTTTTAAGGTTATTATAATTTTCTAGAAAACCTGAAGTATTATGTGTGAAATATTTAAGTCCCTGATTAACCCAGTTAATTTCTAATGAAACATTTTTGGTATTAATAAGTTTTTTAACAAATAAATTATTATTGTTTGTTAAATAAAAGTTTGATCTCCATCTTCTAGGATTATAAAGATCTATGTCGTGTTTTTTATCATCATATTTTATAGTTGTAGACACCACATTAAACATACCTTCAGTTTTATTATTTTTTATATTTGGTTTGTTTGTGAAGCCAAAAAATGAAGATAGTTTCTTATTAGCATCACATTTAAACATAATAGCAGAATATGTATTTTTAAAAGGACCATCTATACCAGGAATAGACAAAACCTTATTACTTATTAAAAAAAATGTTTTGTTTTGATTTCCTTCATTTATTGTTTCTACAATTTTCCAATTTTGATTACTGTAGGCAGAAAAACTAATAAAAAAAATTAAAATAAAAAAAAAGGATGATTTCATAATGATACTTTCGAGGAATTAAGAAATTTACTTAATATGTTTATACTGTCTATAGAATATAAATATAAAGATTTATATTATCATATTTTGAAATATTATTTTCTAAAATTATATAGAATTAAACGAGTTTTTAACAATAAATAAAAAATAATACATAAAATATTACAAAATGTTATAATTAAATATGAATAATTTAATAAATAACAATTTATTATCTTTCAAAGATGAATTGCACGCTAGACCATATATAAAGTTAGGGAATAACTTAAGGACTTTTCATTTTGCCTATTTAATTAGAGATAATGACGAAAAAAAAGCTTGGACTTACCTAAATAAATTTTTAATAAGCGAAGGTTTTCAAAAATTACCTAAAGAACGTTATAAATATTGGGTAGCAGAAAATGAAAATTTAATTATAAGATATGAATGCCATACAGAATTTATCTCATTAACTTTAATATATCCTAATAAAATTGATATAATTAATAAAAAAACACCAAACCTATTTGATACAAATTTTTTAATTAAATTACCTTCTGATTTTTTACAAAATTTTCCTGGTCAATATTTACTTTCTTCTTGGATTGAAATGGTTTCATCAGAATATGATTACGAGCCCATTGATATTGAAAAGTATTTCTTCCATGATAATTTTGCTGGTTCAAATGTTGCTGAAAATGGTGCAAATGTTTTTATGTCCTTTAAAACGGATAACACTAATTTTATAGGTTCTGGATTTAGAAGAGTATTTGTTCAGAATAAGAATCTTAGAACACGTAGAACTGGAAGACTTTTACAGAGAGTTGTTGAACTTGAGACATATCAGGTGCTATCTTTATTAGGTCTTCCTCAAGTAAGAGAAGAAACTATTAATTTAAGTTATCTTGAAAAACAAATAACAGAAATTACTAAATCTGTTTCTAATACAGCAAAGAAAAATTTAGTAAATAAATCTAAAACAAAACCTAATTATCAAAATGACCTTAATGAACTTTCTTATGTAGTTGCAAAAATTGAAGAAATTGCTTCATCTACAAATTATCGTTTATCCGCTACATCAGCTTATTACAAACTTGTTGAACAAAGAGTAAAAGATCTAAGAGAAGAAAGGCTTGCTTCATTTCAAACACATAATGAGTTTTTAAGTAGAAGATTACAACCAGCTATAAGAACTTGTGAAGCTTTTTCAAGAAGGCTCGAGTCACTAGCTGTTAGAGCACAAAGAGCTGATAATTTGGTAAGAACGCAAATTGAAATGAGAATTCAAATACAAAACAAAAATCTTCTAGAATCTATGGAATTAAGGGCAAGAGCCCAACTTCGCTTGCAAGAAACTGTAGAGTCTTTATCAATTGTTGCAATCACTTATTATGTTATAGGTCTCTTATCAACTTTAGTTGACCCAATTGATTTTGAAAAAATGCATATAAGTAAATCTGTATTTTTATCATTATGCGTTCCTGTTGTATTAATTTTCATATGGTATATAGCTAAAATAGTTAGAAAAAAAATTAAAAAAATTAATTAAATATTTTTAATATAATTCAGTTACTTAATTGTATTTTTAGACAAATTACTACATAATATTTAAGCATATACTTATTAAATTAATATTTTGTATCAATATTCTTTTTAATTATATTTTCAATATAAGCTGATAAAGAAATGTTTTTATTAAAGCAGTTTAATATATTATCCTCCCTACTTTTAATTGTAGATTTATCAAAACCGATATATTTCATTGCTTTGTTAAGTTCCAAAAGAGCTTTTTTAATATAAACTCTTCCATTAATATTATCTGATTTCATTCTAATGGCAGCAATGCAATCAGCTATACTTTCTTTCATTAAATGCTCAAAACTATTTTGTGGTGGATGTGGTTTATCTAAATCACCAGTCTGGTGATGAGCACATTCATGATAATCTATAAACATTTGCAGAGGGTTTGAAGATTGATTGTAATTAAATCTATATATAATTGGCTTACCTTCACCATCTTTCTTTGCTATACCTAGAGTAATCTTACTAGTTTTAGATTTCATGTTTTGAAACTTTACCTCTTCTCCTTTATTATTAACGCAGTACGGTGCATCAATAATCTTATATTCTGCATAAGTTTCCTGTGAAAAAAAAATATATGTGAAGTTAAAAAATATTAGGAATAAAAAAATATTTATCTTCATATGATTTTTGTTATTTATTAAACAAGTTTCTACAAAAATTTCCTATATTATGAATGGCTTTTTCAGCATCTTTTAAAATATGTGCATTTCCATGCCATCCATGAAACATATCTTTCCAAATTTCAATATTAATATCAACCTTTGCTTTCTTTGCTTTTTCAACAAATCTTGTGCTATCATCTAACATTGTTTCAGCAGTTCCAACTTGAACTAAAATTGAGGGCAAACCTGACAAATCACCAAAAAGAGGTGAGGCTAAAGGTGATGAAAATGATGTATCTTTGAGATATAGGCCAGCCATTCTATCTAAATATTTTTTGCTAATTACAGGATCCACGTCTGCATTAGTTACCATTGTTTTTCCAGATTGAGAAAGGTCGGTCCAAGGACTTATAGCAACAGCACCCTTAGGTTGAGAACCTTTATTATCTTTAATTTTTAATAATAATGCTAAACATAATCCTCCTCCTGCTGATTGACCACTAACAATTATGTTTTGTGGTTTAACACCTTTCTTTAATAACCAGTTATAAACTGTATAAATATCATCAATTGCTGCTGGAAATGGGTGTTCTGGTGCTAACCTATAGTCGACAGATAAACATTTAATGTTTGCTTGGGCTGATATTCTCGCAACTGTAGCACGAGTTGAGGCAATTGAACCTCTGTAATAACCTCCTCCATGAATAAACATAAATATTTTATCTGTATCTACATTTCCACAAGAGATCCATTCTGCATTTACATTGTCAGCAAGTATTTTTTCTATTTTAGTATTTTCCGGTAATGGAATGCGTGATGCTGATATTTCAGTTTCTTCACGTAATTGTTCTATAGATTTATTTTCTGTGTAGGGATTTTTTCTTTTTGTGGCTATTATTTCTTGTAGAATTTTATTTTCTGTCATTTTATAATACTCTATTATTTATTGATAATTTGATGTTAATAATAAATTTAAATGATTTATACTTATTATTTTTGTAAACCTTTGTTTTTTAAATATTTAAAAACTTGTTTAACTATTATTGGGAAAATCCCAATAAATATAAACGTTACTATTAATGTTGGTGACATTATATCCGATAATGATTTAATTTCAGATAATTGAGTTCCTGCAAAAACATAAAGGATAGTTCCTGGTAACATACCGACCTGACTAACCCAGTAAAACGTCCATGTCTTTATAGGCATTAAAGCGGTAACAATATTTATTATAAAAAATGGAAATAAAGGAACCATTCTTAGGGCAAATAAATAAAAAGCACCTTCTTGCTTAAAACCAATAAAAAATTTAGAAAATTGATTTTTATACTTTACTCTAACATATTCATAACCAATAAAACGAGCTATAATAAAAGCTATTGTTGCGCCTATTGTGCTTCCAAATGATACTAAGATCAAACCATACCAAAATCCAAACAATGCCCCCCCAATCAAAGTAAGGCCAAGGGCAAATGGTAATGACAAAGAAGTAGTGATAATATAAATTAAAATAAAAATAATATGTACTAGCAAGTTATTTTTATCATAGTAATGTAATAAACTTTGGTATTGTATTTTTACATTCTGGAGAGATGAATATTCATTCATTTCAAAAATAAAAAACAAAGATATTAATGAAATTAAGAATAATAATAATGAAATTTTTAATTTTTTTACAGACATACATCAATGCTATATTATAATTTAATGAATAATATATATTTTAGTTATTACGCTTACTAATAACTATAACCTCTGGCAGAAACAGGCCATAAATCAATAACTTTTTCATTTTTTATTACAACATACCAGTCATGTAAGTTACATGTAGGATCACAATGACCTGGTATTAAGTATAATTTATCATTTATCTTAAGGGTATTTTCAGGATCATATATTATTCCATGTTCATCTGAACATTTTATATAGTTAATATTATTAGTGTTAGTTTTTGGTAACCCACTATCAACAGAAATAGATTTTAACCCCGCATCAACAACGGCATGTTTATCTAATGCTTTAGACATAACAGAAGACAATATAAAAAGTGAATTTTCAAAGTTATTGGTGTTATTTATCTTATTATCATGTTTTAAAGAAGAATAATGCGCATCCATAAAAGCATATGAACCTACTTGGATTTCGTCATATATATTTTCACTAACCTCTAAATCAAAACAGCCAGTTCCAACACCAGTTATAATCGGGAAAAATTCTTTAAAAGAATTTTTTAATTCTTTAATTTTATAACAAGTTTTAACAACTTCTTCTTTTCTAATGACAAAATCTTCAATATGTTGAATTGAACCATTATAAGCTTGAAAACCAACAAATTTCACAAAATTTAAACTATTTATTAATGATATTAAATTTTTAATTTCTCTGTGGGACTGAAGACCACATCTATTAGCACCACAATCAAACTCTATAAATAAATCTATTGAAGTCTTATTTTCTTTGGCAGAATTATTAATATTAATAACGTTTTGTTCATCATCAACACAACATGCAATTTTTATATCAGCTTTAGAAATGTTCGTTAGCCTATTGATTTTAAATAAGTCAGTTATTTGGTTCGTTATTAAAATATCTTTAATTCCTTCTCTTGCAAACACTTCAGCTTCACTGACTTTCTGACAACATATACCATGGGCGCCTCCAAATTTTATTTGGTAGTTAGCTACATTAAATGATTTATGCATTTTGGCATGAGGTCTTAACTTTACATTATTATTGACCACAAAGTTCTTCATTTTAAGAATGTTGTTTTCAAATTTATTATAATCTATGACTAAGCATGGTGTTTGAATTTCATTAATTTTCATTCCTGTTTTAGCTGGAATATTAAACCCAACCTCGTAATCATCAAAATCCATAAAAAATCTATCTTTCAACTTTGTTAATGGTATGTATATTATATATATAATATAGTTATTAAATTAAATTTAATTCTTGAAGGTTTAAAAATGAAATATTTGCACACAATGATAAGAATAACAAATATAGAGGAATCTCTTGACTTTTTCTGTAACAAACTTGGTTTAGTAGAAATTAGAAGAAAAGAAGTTCCTGAAGGAAAGTTTACACTTATTTTTCTTGCTGCACCAGAAGATGAAAACAATGCCATTGAAACTCGATCTCCTGAGATTGAATTAACTTACAATTGGGATCCTGAAAATTATGATAAGGGTAGAAACTTTGGACATTTAGCATTTTCAGTAAAAAACATATATGAAACTTGTCAAAAACTTATGGATGGCGGTGTTACTATTAATAGACCTCCAAGAGAAGGACGAATGGCTTTTGTTAAATCACCAGATAACATCTCAATTGAATTGCTTCAACAAGGTGAAAACCTTGAGATTTCAGAACCTTGGGCTAGCATGGAAAACATTGGTAGTTGGTAATAAGAACATTAAATGTCATTAATTTGCATCTTACAACTTAAATGATTGAGGTTAAATATGTCAGGTATTATTGGTTTTTTAGGATTGTTATTAATTTCAATTGATAACAACAATCTTGTTTTACCTGAAAAAAAACAAATTCAAAATTTTGAAAATAAAAAAACTATTTCTAACAACTTAATTTACAATGAAAAAGAATTTACCTTATCATGGAATATCAAAAATAATTCTATAACCAATATTCCAATAGAAATAAAAAAGAAACTAAAGATTATTTGTAAAAATCATAATAAATCAGCCTTAGTTAAGATTAATTCATATGTTGATGATAAAGTAGTTGGAACTTTTGATTGTAGATTATGAGTTATATTTTATAGAGTTTCTAATTGATTAATAAGGCTTAATGCAGTTTCAATTTTATCTTCATTTGTTTTTAAACTTTTTTGAAAAAATAATTTTTGATCAGGTCTAATTTTTAATTGACCTGATGAATTGTTAACCAATGTTATTAACTTCTCTGTTTCTTTAAAAAAATTGTTTTTAAACCCTAATAAAAGACCTTTGGGACCCGCATCAACAAAATTAATTTTACATTTAAGACATTTGTTTTTAATCATTAATGTAGTTAATAAATTATTCACTTGAGAAGGAGGAGGGCCAAATCTATCAAATAATTCATCTGAAAAGTTTTTAATATCATCAGAGTTTAACAGCTCTCCAGCTTTTCTATACAAAGACATTCTTGTTGATAGATCATACACATAATTTTCTGGTATTAACACAGAAAGTCCTAATGAAATAGAAGGTGACCAAACTTCTTCAATTTGTTTACTACCATTTTTAAAAGAATTAACAGCATCCTTTAACATATCTTGATATAATTCGACACCCACCTCTTTAATTTGACCAGATTGTTCGTCACCTAAAAGGTTCCCTGCTCCTCTAATGTCCATGTCATAACTTGCTAATGAAAAACCCGCTCCTAAGTTGTCTAGAGTTTTAATAACATCTAGCCTTTGTTGAGATTTTTTTAATAAAATTTTATTCTTTTCTATTGTGAAATAAGTATATGCTCTTTGTTTTCCTCTTCCAACTCGACCTCTTAATTGATAAAGTTGAGACAGACCGAACATGTCTGATTTATGAATGATCATAGTGTTGGCATTTGGAATATCTATTCCAGATTCAATTATATTAGTGGATATTAAAATATCAACTTTACCTTCAGAAAAATCATTTATTGATTTATCAAGTTCATTAACTTTCATTTGACCATGAGCGACGCTTATAGACAGCTCTGGTGTCATCTTATTTATTCTATCGTATAAACTATCAATATCTTTAACTCTCGGACATACAACGAATATTTGACCTCCCCTATTCTTTTCTCTGAGAAGAGCATCTATTAAAACGACACTATCCCACTCTATTACAAAAGTTCTTATAGCTAATCGATTAACTGGAGGTGTTGATATTAGACTTAACTTTTTAATTCCAGATAAAGATAGTTGGAGTGTCCTAGGAATTGGTGTTGCCGTAAGTGTCAACACATGAATATTGCCTTGTAACTCTTTTATTTTTTCTTTTTGCGCAACTCCAAAATGTTGTTCTTCATCTATTATTAAAAGTCCTAAATTATTAAAATCAACATCATTTGATAGAAGTGCATGAGTACCAATTATAATATTAATATCACCAGAAATAAGATCTTGTTTTATAGATTGCCTTTCACTTACATTTGTCATTCTAGACAAAGCAGAAACTTTAATCGAAGTATTCTTAAATCTTTCGAAAAAACTTTTATAATGTTGTTTAACTAAAATTGTCGTTGGTGCAACTAAAGCTACCTGGTACCCTGCACTAGCAATTATAAAAGAAGCTCTGATGGCCACTTCAGTTTTACCAAAACCAACATCACCACAAATAAGTCTGTCCATCAATTTACCAACTTCAAAATCAGATATTATTTCATTAATTGCATTCTCTTGATCATCAGTTAATTCGAATGGAAATTTATTTGAAAATTCTTCATAGTTTTTAGGAATTTCGATCCTATCAGTATTGATTACTTCTCTTTGTGCAGCTACTCTAATGAGTTTTTCTGCCATATCTCTTATTCTTTTCTTTACATTTGCTTTTCTACTTTGCCAACTAGCTGCTCCTAACTTATCAAGCTCTCTACTAAAACTAGAATCGCCAACCCTACTTAGGAGATTCATGTTTTCTACTGGTAAATACAATTTGTCTCCACCATAGTAAATAAGTCGCAAACAATCATGATCTATACCATTAGATGAAATCTTTTCTAATCCATCGTAACGACCAATTCCGTGATCAATATGAGCTACTAAATCACCAGCATCAATAGAATTAACGTCTTTAAGAAAATTTTCAGTTTTTCTTCTCCATGAACGTTTTTTTTGTTTGGGTATACCAAACAAATCACGATCAAAAATTACATATTGGTTGTTAAAATAAAAACTTTCTAAATAAGGGGAAACAGTGAAACTAAAACTTAATTTCAAATTATCAACTATTAAATTCTGAATTTCTATAGTCTCAAATTTAATATTATTGTTTACTAATGACTCTTCAAAAAAGTTTATTAAATTTTTTAACCTAGCCTGTTCCTCTGTTACTAATAATACTTTTTTTCCTTTTTTATTTTCATTAATGCAAAATTCAATAATGTTGTGAACTTTGTTTTTATGTTCATCATCTTTAACAAAATTATCAATTATCAATGGTTTAGAGTTCAAATTTAAATTGCTTTTCTCATTATCAAGAATATCAAACTCATTAAATTTAATTGTTTTAAAATAATTAAATTTATCTTCTATCTCAAATTTCGTTAAATATAAATCTTCTACTTTAATTGATGAATAGTCTTCATTATTCAATATTCTATCTTCACTAAAACTTAAAATTTCTTCTTCTCTTCTAGAAATTAAATTTGAAAAATTTTTAGTTAATAAAACAATCAGATTTTTTTTATTTAAAAAATCAAAAATTGAACATAAGGAATTTTGATGCATTAATGGTAAAAAATGTTCAATGCCATTGAACTTAATGCCAGAAGTTATCTTTTCATATATGTCGCTATCTAAACTTTTTGAACCAACAACCGATCTGAATTTACTTCTAAAATTTTGAATATTTTTTTCGTTTAATAGATATTCATTTGATGGATATATATCGATTTCCGTTATTGATAAATTAGACCTTTGAGTTAAGGGATCCATTTCTTTTATGGAATCTATATAATCACCTAAAAAATCAATTCTAAAAGCTTTTCCATGTCCAATAGGGAAAACGTCTAAAATACTACCTCTTATACTAAATTCACCTAACTCTCTTACAGTTTGGACTCTTGAATAACCAATTTTTATAAGAAAATCTCTTATATTATTAAATGAAATTTCTTTTTCTTTTTTTATATTTATAAAATTTTGCTTATAGAAATCAACTGATGCAGTTTTTAAAAAAACACCATTAATTGTGGTTAAGAAAAGATTATTATTATTACTTTCATCATTTAATTTGAAAGACATGTCTGTAAACGTTTTAACACGCTCGCTTATAATGTTATAATTAGGTGATGAAACGTCAAAAGGTAAACAATCCCATGATGGAATGGAGTAAACATTTATTTCTTTAAAATTTGAAGATATGAACCTGTTTATTTGTGATAACTCTAGATCGTTCATTGCGATATAAAAAACATTATTTTTTTTAGTCAAATAAGCAAGAACAAATGGAATAAGACCGTCTCTTATTCCATTAATTGAATTGATGTCTTTAAATTCGGTTTTAAAGTCAAACAAGTTAAAAGCCTTCGAATTCTTTTATAAGGCTTATAATAGTATTTTCTTTTTCAGAATTGGTTTGTTCAATATCTATGGATAATCTCCATATTCTTGGGTCACCTGAGTCCAGCAATTTTTCATAAGTTAATAAATTGTCATCAGAAAGGTTTACAAGATGTTTTTCTGCAAATGAACCAAGTAATATATCCGTTTCTCTTGTACCTGTATATTTTGATCTATAAATCAATTTTTTTATATAATGACTTCTATTTTCCAATTTCTTCTCTTTACAATTATGTATAATCTTATGTTATTATTATAAATAAAGGTTTTTAATTTCTTGTCCAATTTAATAGTACAACGACCCGATAACATATTTAGTTTGTTTGCGTCCTTAAATAATCTAAATGGAGTTGGAGAAAAAAAATTAAAATTGTTGGAAAAAAAAATTGGTCCATATTTAATTAACTTATTGTTCTATTTGCCCTTAGGATCAATAGACAGATTTAAAAATACTTCTTTAAAAACAATTCAGCATAATGAAATTATTACATGCGAATTGGAGGTTCTTGAGGTTAATATACCTCCTTACAATTATAGAAAAAAAGTTAACGTGTCTAAAATTATAACTTTTGGGTTAAACAATGAAAGCAACGTAAGATTAGATATAATATATTTTGGTCAAAACACTCAATATCTTAAAAATATTTATCAAATTGGAAAAAAAATAATTGTTAGTGGGAAGTTTGAGAGTTTTAATGGACTTGGTCAAATTGTGCATCCTGATTATGTTTTTCCTATAAAAGATAAATATAAAATCCCAAAAATTGAAAATATTTATTCTCTATTTGAAGGTGTTAATCAAAAGTTTATTTCAAAAATATTAAAGGAATCTCTAAAAAAAATACCTGAAATTCCTGAATGGCTTTCACAGAGAACACTTAAGGATTATCAATTTGTTGACTGGAAAACCTCAATTAATAAACTTCACTCTCCAGACGATATATCTAATAATCAATTAGATAGTATTTTTAGAAAACGTCTGGCTTTAGACGAACTGATAGCAAATCAGTTATCTATGCTAATGTTAAAAAATAAAATTTCAAAAGTTAAAATTAAAAGTTCTGAAATAAACTCAAAACTTGTTATAGACTTTTATAAAATAATACCATTTCAACTTACTCAAAATCAAGAAAAGGTCATTAATGAGATAAAAGAGGACATAAACACCAATAGTACAATGGTTAGAATGTTACAAGGTGATGTAGGTTCAGGAAAAACTATTGTCGCACTAATCTCAATGTTACATGCAATATCAGATGGTTCACAAGCTGTACTTTTAGTACCTACAGAAATATTAGCTATACAACACTATAATTCTATTAAAAATCTAACAAAAACTATGAACTTAGAAATAAATCTTTTGTTAGGAGAATCAAGGCACGTTGGAAGTAAAAAGAATAGGTTAGAAACTATCGAAAAAATAAAATCCGGTGTATCTCAAATTATTATTGGAACACATGCGTTATTTTCGAAAAAAATTGAGTATAGAAATCTATCTTTAGCAGTAATAGATGAACAACATCGGTTTGGAGTTAAACAGAGGCTTGAAATAACAGAAAAAGGTCAAAATGTTGATGTTTTAGTAATGACAGCTACACCAATACCAAGATCATTGGCTTTAACGGCTTATGGAGATATGAACATATCTTCAATTAAAGAAAAACCTATTGGAAGAATACCAATTAAAACTTATGTAATGCCTCATAGTAAATTAGAGGATGTACTTTTATCAATTAGGCGAGCAATAAGTAAGGGTGATTTAATATATTGGGTCTGTCCCCTCATTGAAGAATCTGAAGGGTTAGATTTAGTAGCTGTTAATGAAAGATATGAATTTTTAAAAAATTATTTTGGAAATCTTCAGATTTCACTTGTACACGGAAAACAAAATCAGGATGAAAGAGAAAAATCAATTGAAGAATTTAAAATTGGAAAAAGCAAAATACTTGTAGCTACAACTGTAATTGAAGTAGGAGTTGATATTCCAGATGCAACAATAATGGTTATAGAGTGTGCTGAAAGATTTGGATTAGCTCAAATACACCAGTTAAGAGGTAGGGTTGGAAGAAGTAGCAAGCAATCTTCATGTATCCTCTTGTATAAATCTCAATTAACACCAGTAGCTCATTCTAGATTAAAAATACTAAAAGAGACTGACGATGGTTTTGAAATTGCTGAAAATGATTTAATATTAAGAGGTCCTGGTGAAATTTTAGGAAGCAAGCAATCTGGTAATATTGATTTTAAATTTGTAGATTTGCATATTCATGGCGATTTAATTTCATTAGCTAGAAAAGAAGCAGAATATTTATTAGAAACTGATACTGAATTCAAAAAAATAAATGTTTTATTGTCTATTTTTGAAAATAATGAATCTATAAAATTATTAAAAGGTGGATAAGATTAACTTTTCTTTATCCTTTTGACTTCAGGAGTTACAATGCCACCAGAAATAACCATTTTAACGGCGTCTTCGACTTTCATTTTCATATAGATCAGATCTTTTTTAGGCAGAAACAAGAGAAAACCACTAGTAGGGTTTGGAGTGGTTGGTATAAAAACATTTATCAATGTTTCTTTATTTAAAGACTGAACTTCACCTTTTGTCTCGCCTGTAACAAAACCGATTACCCAAATTCCTTTTCTGGGATATTCTACTAAAACAACCTCTCTAAAGCTCTCAGAGTTAGTTGACATTACAGTTTCCATTATTTGTTTAATTGCACCATAAATACTTCTAACTACTGGGGTATTATCTAAAACTCTTTCTCCAACCTTTAATAATGTTCTACCGATAAAACCTGGCGTTATTGCGCCAATAAAAGTAATAACTATAATACTTATAATCAATCCTAGGCCAGGTATTTGATGAGGTAATTGTTTGGTAAAGTCTAAGCTATTTGGAAGTAACCCTGCAACCTGAACATCAATAAAAGTAATAATTAACCATGTAACATAAACAGTTATTAGAATTGGTGATGTTACCAAAATGCCAGCAAGAAAATACCTTCTAAATCTTGCAAAAATACCTAATTTAACTTCAGACAATTATTTCTCCTGATTATATATGTCAAATAAGTTATAATTTATTAATAAATAACATATAAAAGAAAAAATAATGAAAAAATTAACAAATAAAAAACTTAATGAAATTAACAGACTAAGCCCTATTGAAAAAATTAGAAAGGTTATTCAGATCTTAAGAGATCCTGTCTATGGATGTCCTTGGGATTTAAAACAAAATTATAATACTCTTGCCCCATATTCATTAGAAGAGGCCTACGAATTAGTCAATGCTATAGAAAGTAAAGACACTAATGAAATTAAAGGTGAATTAGGTGACTTATTATTACAAGTAGTATTAATTTCACAAGTGGCATCGGATCAAGGAGATTTTACTTTTGACAGTGTAGCTGAGGAAATATCAAAGAAAATTATACGTCGACATCCTCAAATCTTTGATATTAATTACAAAGAAAACGACTTGCCTCATGAAAGCTGGGAAAGAATTAAAAATTCAGAATCTAATCAAGGAAGTTATAAGTCAAAAAAAACTCTGGATAAAATTGAAAAAAATATTCCATCAATTTTAAGGTCTTTAAAAATTCAAAAAAAAGTATCCTCACTAAATTTTGATTGGCCTAATCATGAAAGAGTTTTAAAAAAATTAGATGAAGAAGTAGATGAATTAAAATTAGCTATAGTTTCAAAAGAAGAGGAGCATATTGAAGAAGAGCTTGGAGATGTCTTTTTTACATTAATAAGTTTATCAAGACATTTATCCAAGGATCCCGATAATATTATTAGAAAAGCTAATGAAAAATTTATTAAAAGATTTAATGAATTGGAAAACATTGTTGAAGATAAGAACATTAAATGGCATGATTTAGATCATAAAGATATGTTAGAACTTTGGAATAAAGCTAAAAAAAATATTCAATGAGGATAATATGAATTCTATACTACATAAGACGATTTTTATAACTGGTGCAACATCAGGGTTTGGAAGAGCTACAGCTAAATTATTTAATGATAAAGGTTGGCAGACAATAATCACTGGTAGAAGAGGAGAAAGATTAGAAGAGCTAGCTAAAGAATTAGGTGAATTATCACTACCTCTGTCTTTTGATATAAGTGATAGACAAGCTGTAAAAAAAGCCATTGAAAACCTACCACCAAATTTCAATCAAATTTCTGTTTTATGTAACAATGCTGGTTTAGCCTTAGGTTTAGAAGGTGCTGATGAGGCGAATTTAGATGATTGGGATCAAATGATTGATACTAATATTAAGGGCCTTGTTTATGCAACAAGAAACGTGTTGCCCTTAATGATAGATAATGGAGAAGGTCATGTTATTAACATAGGTTCAGTTGCTGGTTCATACCCTTATCCAGGTGGTAATGTATACGGTGGGACAAAAGCTTTTGTAAGTCAATTTTCATTGAACCTAAGAGCAGATTTGGTTGGTAAAGGAATTAATGTTACTTCCTTAGAACCAGGTTTAGCCGAAACTGAGTTTTCTATTGTTAGATTTAAAGGAGATAAAGAAAAAGCGTCTCATGTTTATAAAGATACGAGGTTTATAAAACCTGAAGATATAGCAGAAACTATTTACTGGGTAGCAACAAGACCTAAAAATATCAATATAAATAGAATAGAAATAATGGCTGGTGATCAAGCGTTTAACCCTTTTAAAATTGTTAAGAAAGATTAGCATATATTATTTTATGTTTAGTTATTTTTGAAAGCTAAATCTCTTATAGATTGCCATATTTGATCATTAGATGCTGCTATTATTGGTCCCTCAGAAAAAGCGTTGAACACGGTTTTGTTATTTGCCATATATACGCAACCACCAGCCTCTTTGGTAATTAAATCTAGAGGGGAATGATCCCAAGGCGTAACTCTTCCATGAAAAACAAATTGTATCTCATTAGATGCAAGCATAATTGTTTCTATACCTGCACTCCCTATAAATAATCTATTTGTGTGTTTTCTTAAATTTTTTAATACTAATTGTCTAAGTGGTTCTTCTATTCCTTTGGTACCTCCAGATCCCAAAATATTAGAAGTATTTGTTGTTTGAATTTTTAAATTAGTGATTTTTTTTGTTTTTGTGTTTATTGAGTATGCGCCAAAACCTTTAAAAGCGTAGACAAGTAAGTTTTTTAAAGGATAGAAAATAAATGTGGCAATGGGTACTGCATTTGAAATAAGTGATATCATAGAGCAGAATTCTTTTTTACCTTTAATATAGTTTTTAGTACCATCAATTGGATCAATGACCCATGACAAAGATTGATATTTTTTTGATTTATATTCGTTTTTATTAAGGTAAGAAGTTTCCTCTCCTATGTAATGATTTATATTTAGAAAACCCACTAGTTTTCTAACGATGAATTCTTCACTTTCTTTATCAGCAATAGTAACAAAATCATCCTCAGATGCTTTTGTAGATATCTGTCTGGATTCAAGGTCTTTATAATATCTTAGTAGAACTAGGTTATTAACCGCGAGCACTAAAGAACTGATATAATTTAATAATTTATTCCTTGTATTCTCTCTAGTAATAATTTTCATTATCAAATAATTTTCTTTTGTATATTATTAACTTTAATGTCTGGAAAGTTAGATAAAAAAGATTTGAGCTTTTCTATTGTGATTTTTGCGGTTATTCTATTACCTATAAACTCTTCGTTAATATAGGTTTGTTTATAAACATATGAATTTTTATAAAGCCACGAAGAAATTTTTTCATTTTTAGTTGGTATAAAGAAAGTAGCATTAGACAAATTATTTTCTAATAAGTTTTCTATATATAGTTTTAACTCTCTTAATCCGTCTTTTTGTATGGCTGAGGTTGTTACATTATTATTTTTAAACTTGATATCAATATCATCGATTGTTGATTTTAAATCTGATTTATTAAAAACATTAATAATTTTTTTTTCTAATTCTTCGCTGCTGAATCCTATTGAAAGCAAGGTATTAAACACAAGTTTAGCTTGATTCTCAATATTAGAATTTGATAAATCATGAACTAATAGTAAATAATCAGAAGAGAAAAGTTCTTCTAAAGAAGAATTAAATGAGTCAATTAATTCTGTAGGTAATGCTGATATAAATCCTACAGTATCAGATAATATAATCTTTTTTTTCTGACCCAAGGGAACCATTTTCATTTTTGTATCAAGGGTTGCAAACACCATGTCTTTCACAAGTACATTTGAAGAACTGAAATTATTAAAAATTGATGATTTTCCACTGTTGGTATATCCAACTAATGAAAAGATTAACATTGAGTTATCAAGTCTTGACTTACGTTGTATTGATCTAGTTTGCTTTACTTTTTCTAATTGTTTTTTTAACTGTTTTATTTTTGTATTAATAATTCTTTTATCTAATTCTATCTGACTTTCACCAGGGCCTCCAACCTTACTTAATCCACCTCTTTGTCTTTCTAAATGTGTCCAAGACCTAACTAATCGTGTTTTTTGAAAGCTTAAATTAGCTAATTCAACTTGCAATTTTCCTTCTTTTGTATTTGCTCTTAAACCAAATATTTCAATGATTAATTGAGTTCTATCAATTACCTTTTTATTAAGGCTCCTTTCTAAATTACGATGCTGAATTGGGGTTAAAGAACAATCGAAAACAATTAAATCAATATCATAATTATCTAAAGTAGTTTTGATATTGTCTATAACGTTTTCACTTACTAATAATGATGGCTTGGGAAAATTAATATTTATAATTTTTTCAAAAATAATAGTACCGTGTAATGCCTCTACAAGACTTCTTGTTTCTTGGGTACGAGGAATTAAATTCTTTTCATTAAAAATTACATCTTGGCAATATTTAAAATTTTTGAAAATAGGTACACATAGAAAAGTTTTATATTTATTCATTAAATAAATTATAAATTTTCAAAGTTTTTAAAATATAGTGTTTTAAGTTTAATAGACATCTCACCAACAACACCTTCATTTATTTTAACATTATCAATCTCAGTAATAGGGGTAACAAATGATGAAGCGCTAGTGAGAAAAACTTCTTTGGCATTTAACATTTCATCTTTAGAAAACTTATTTTCTATAACTGTTAAATCATTTAATTTTGAAAACTTAGCAATAGTTTTACGAGTTATACCAGACAAAATTTTTCCATCTATACTCCTTGTGATTATTTCGTTATCTTTATTAATAATCCAAATATTAGAACTTGAACCTTCTGTAACATAACCTTCATCATCAATAAAAATGCTTTCATAAGCACCTTGTTTATTAGCCTTTGTCTTTGCTAATACATTAGGAAGTAACTGAGTAGTTTTGATATCTGGCCTAGCCCACCTATTATCTCTAACAGTGATAGCTTTAACACCTATTATATCATTATTGATATTATTATGCTTTTTTGAAGTTATTATTGTTAATATTGGTTTAATATTTAAGTTATTAAAGGTATGGTTTCTATCAGCAATTCCTCTAGAGACTTGTATATAAACACTTCCAAAAGAAATTTTATTTAACCTAATAAGATTTTTTACAATTAATTTGATTGTCTTCTTTGAAATTGAGAACTGAATATCTATAGAATGTAATGATCTAAAAAGTCTATTGATATGATCATCAAAATCATAAAACACCCCTTGGTTATATAAAATCACTTCGTATACAGCGTCACCAAAGTGATATCCCCTATCATTAATATGGATTTTAGAATCGTAATAATCATAATAGTTTCCATCAATATATGATAAATTTGGCATTAAAAGAAATCCAAATTTACTGCAAGTAACTCTTCAACTTTTTTCATAGATTTGATAGGCACAAACATTACCACAATATCTCCCGCTTCTAAAATCGTATCACCTCTAGGAGATAATATGTTATCATTTTTTTTAACAACTGCACCTAAAGAAACGTCTTTAGGTAATTTTAAATTTTTCAAAGGTTTTCCTATAATAGAAGAAGATTTTAAAGCTTCAAAGGAAATAATATCACCAAATTCTTCAATAATTGAATGAACGTGTTCAATTTGTCCACTTCTAACTTCTTGAAGAATAGATGAAGCTGTTAAGTTTGGAGGACTTACTACTCCTTCTAAATCAAGAGAATTAAATAATGGTATAAATACTGGTAAATTAATCAAAGCAACAGTGTGTGAAGCACCAGATCTTTTTGCAAGCAAAGATGATAAAATATTAACTTCATCATTATTCGTTGCAGCAATGTAAGTTTCACCTTGACCTAGTCTTGCCTCAGAAATTATTTCAGGGTCTAATGAATCTCCATGTATTACAGTTGCATACTCTAATGTCTCGGCAGCATGTCTTGCTATTTCTTTATCTAATTCTAACATAGTTAAATTTGTTTCCGGAGATAATTTATGAATTTCCTCCGCTACCCTTATACCTATAGCACCAGCTCCAGAAATAGTCACTTTTTCAGCCGTTGTTTCTACATGACCAAAAGCCGTTAAGGTCCTGTTAATTTGATTAGTAGGGCATGCTAAATAAACTCTATCACCTGATAAAATTATATCCTCTCCACCCCTAGGAACAATTAATTTATTTCCTCTAATTATAGCCATTACGGTTACTATTAAATCAGGAAATAAACTTATTAAGTTTCTTAATGGAGTATCAAGGATAGGACAATCTTCTTTACAAGATACACCTAACATAGTAACAGAATTTCTAGCAAACTCTGCAACATCAAATGCTCCTGGCGTTCTCCATTGATTGACTATTGCCGTAGCAACTTCATCTTCTGGTGAAATTATTTTA
Organism: uncultured Alphaproteobacteria bacterium; assembly: GCA_937142855.1. Lineage (GTDB taxonomy): Bacteria > Pseudomonadota > Alphaproteobacteria > Puniceispirillales > Marisalimonadaceae > Marisalimonas. Next base: position 26,479 of record CAKZQZ010000046.1, read on the forward strand.
TTAACACCAATACTTTTAAGAAGAAAGTCAGAGTATTTTGGATCAAGATATTCTTTAGATCTAATTCTTATTATCATTGTGGGGGTTAAAAATATCGATTTTGCAGCTTGACAAGCTGCTATATTTATCTCATCTGATTGAGTAACAGCTATAATCATATCAGCATCTTTAATTCCAGCGTCCTCTAGAATATTAGGGTAAGACGCAAGCCCTAAAACACCTTGAACATCGTATAACTCAGTAACTTTTTGAATAGCCTCTAAGTTGGAGTCTATTACAGTTATGTCAAAACCTTCATTTGACAAGTGTTCTGTGATTGATAAACCGACTCTACCAGCACCACAAATAATAATTTTTTGTTTCATAAAAACACCATTAAATAAATCAATTTATATCACTAACATTTATGTTTAATTCTTTAAGTTTTCTGTGTAATGCTGATCTATCCATTCCTATATAGGTAGACGTTCTAGCTATATTACCTTTAAACCTATTCAATTGTTCTTTTAAATAATTAGTCTCAAATAATTTACGTGCATCCTTTAGAGATAATTCCAAAGAATTAACATTTTGTTTATTTTCAGAATTATTTAGTCCAATAATTTCTGGAGGTAGATGAGAAGGCAAAATAATAAAGCCTTCTATCTGTCCATACATTATTATTAACCATTCTAAAACATTTTTTAATTGCCTGACATTTCCTGGCCAATCATAAGATTTAAGCACAACCAAACTTTCAGGAGAGAAATTTAACTTACCACTTCCAAACTCTTTTGTTAGTAATTTAACAAAGTGTTGTATTAAAAGGTCAACATCTTCACTACGGTTGCTAAGTGATGGTATTTGTATTGGGACAACGGATAATCTATAAAATAGATCTTCTCTTAAAAATCCATCCTTAATACTTTGTGACAAACCTTTATTACTAGCAGAAATAATTCGTACATCTACAGTAACCTTTTTGTTAGATCCAATTTTATAAAAACTTTGATCTTGGATTACTTGCACAAGCTTACCTTGAGTTTCAAGAGGAAGATCACAAATTTCATCAAAAAAAAGGGTTCCATTATTAGATTGTTCGAATAGACCTAAACTTGATTCATTATCATTTTTAATATTTGAGCTTTTATCCCACCCAAATAGTACTTCTTCAGCTCTTTCAGGTGATAATGTAGCGCAGGAAGCAACAATAAATGGAAAATTTTTTCTTTCTGAATTTTTATGAATCCATCTAGCTATAAGCTCTTTTCCTGAGCCAGAGGGTCCATTAAGTAATACTCTACTATTACTTAGCACTATTTTATCTAATTGTGATTTAACATTTTTAAATAGATTTGAGTCACCTATTAGTTCTGTTTTTTCATTTTCACTTGTCTCATAATCAAATATTTTAATTTTTAGTATTCTATCCTCTAGAGCCTTTTCAATTAAAAGAATAAGTCTTTCTGATTTAAACGGTTTTTCTATAAAATCAAAAGCACCACTTTTAGCGGCTTTCATAGCAGTTTCAATATTACCATGGCCAGACATCATAATGACTGGAGTGAGATGGTTATTTTTTTTGCTCCATTCAAGTAATTGGAGACCTGCTACTGTATTATTATCCATCCAAATATCAGTTAATATTAAGTTTATGTTTTCATTTTTTATTACATCTAACGCACTATCATATCCATAAGCTGTAAAAACTTTAAATCCCTCATCTTTTAATATTTCAGCTACCATATTACAAATGTCTTGCTCATCATCTACAACAAGTATAGTAATTTTGTTTTTTAACATATTATTTGCCTACTTTATTTTTTAATGGAATTTTAAAAACCACTGAGGTTAATCTTGGCTTTTTTATGGATTTTATTAAAAAAGTTCCATTGTGATCTTCTATAATTTTTTTAGTAATTGCTAAACCTAACCCAGTACCACCCTCTTTAGTTGTAAAGTATGGTTCAGTAATTTCTGAAATATGAGATTTACTTATACCTGTTCCATTATCATTAATAGAAACTATTACAAAACTATTCTTAACTTCAAATAAAATACAAATTTCACCATTTTCAATTTTATTTAAGAAAATATTTTCATATGAGTTTTTTATTAAGTTACCACATGCTTGTCTAATCTGTTTTTCATCTCCCATTATTAAAGCGTTTTTTTTAGGTTGATCTAATTTAAAAACTACATAAGGAAATGAAGGTATCAGCGGTTGAATAAAATCAAAAATAATTTCAGATAAATTTATAACTTTTAATTTTGGAGAAGGCATTCTAGCAAAAGATGAAAACTCGTTTACTAAGTGATCTATGTCATCAACTTGTTTGTTAATCATTGTTAATGAATTTTTAAACAATTCTTTATTTATATGTGAGTCATTATTAAGTTTTTTTATTAATCTTTCAGAACTTAATCTAATTGGAGTCAATGGATTTTTGATTTCATGAGCAATACGCCTTGCTACATCGGACCATGCAGCCATTTTTTGAGCGGCTATTAAATTAGTAACGTCATCAAAGGTTATAACGTATCCAATGATAGTATTCTCAGATTTCTGAACAACCAATCTTGTTATTAAATTTAAAACTTTATCATCTCTAATAATTGATATTTTTTCTTCAACAACATTTTGTTTTAAACTCAACATAAGATTAATTAAATTTTTAAATTCAGGAACGATTTCTATAATTGGCTTTCCGTAATCTTTTGCAATAGATATACCTAACAAATTAGATGCGGTAATGTTGGGTAGGTTAATTTCAAGATTTTTATTTAAACCAATTACTCCCGAATACACTCCAGACAAAACTGACTCTGAAAATTTTCTTCTTTTATCTAATTGATCATTAGCATATTCAAGGTCAACCCTATTTGATTTCAAATCTGAAATCATTAGATTAAAAGATACAGCTAATGCTTTGATTTCATTAATATTTATTTTTGAAAGTATTGATTTTGGTATTTTGTAATCTAAATTACCCCCTCCAACTTCTTCTGCGCCTTTAATTAATAATGTGATAGGATTTAGCAATCTATTTGCTATACTTAAACCTATAATCAATGATGATAATAGCAAAATAATCGTGATTAAAATAAAAATAACTATAAAAGATATTTTGATATCAAGTGTTTTTAGTTCAATTGATTGATAATCAGAAGCAGCAATTGAAGTGCTCTCTATTGCATTTAGGACTCTTTCATCAACAAACCTTGTTATCAGTAAATATGCGTCTACAAACTGCGATAATTTAATAAACGCCCTTAACTTATTAGAATTTTCTTCTTTAGAAATTATAATTTCGTTTTTATTTGCTAAATTATAATAATCTGCAGGTATATCTGCATAAGTGTACTCAAAAACAAATTGTGAAAAAGCTAATACATTTCCTATAGAATCAATAATTACTGCTTCTGACAAATTGTGACTAAGTGTGTATTTATCTAAAAATTTATTAAATTTAATTTTATCAGAAGATAAATTATTAGAATTAGAGTTAATTATATTAACCAGCTCTAAAATATCACCTCTCATTGCACTTTGGTGCTCTTCAAGGTATTGATTGGCAACTTCAACAGATTGTGAGATGGCAGTAGAAATTTTCTTGTTAAACCATCCACTTAAAGCAGTATCAAAAATAAAAATTGAAAAAAAAGCGATTAACAAAGTAGGAGTCATCACAATAGTTGCGAAAATTAATAAAATCTTCTTTTGTAATTCTTGGCCAGTTTTCTTTAATTTATAATTTTGGTAAAAAAAGGATATTCTATTGACTATAAAAAAAGTTAAAAAAGAAAATAAAACGAAAAATAATACTAAAGATAAAATAAAAACATTATGAAAATTATTTAATTTATCAAATTTAAAAAAATTAAAATAAACAAACATAATTATTACAAAAGAAAATGTAATAGATATAAAAAATGATTTCTGTTTTAAGAGATTATTTAAAGAATAATTCATCACTAAACCTAATCGTATAGTAACATTATATTCTATAGCTTAATTAATACCAACATTTAAACTTTTCTTTTTTTAATTACTTCAATTCCATAAAAATTAATTTTTGATCTAAGAGTGTTTCTATTAAACCCTAGACATTTTGAAGCTTTAATTTGGTTTCCTCTAAACAGTTTTAAGGTAGTTTCAATAAGAGGTTTTTCAATTTTTGAAATGAACTGTTGATGCAAGTTGACAAGAGTTGAGCTTTCATCAAAATCTTTGAAAAACCTTTTAAGGTAATTATTAAAAAAAATTTCTAAATTTTCTTGATTTTTATTATCATCTAAAACCCTGTCCTCTAACAAAACATCTCGAATAATAGAAGGTTCAATATACTCAACGGATGAAAGAAGACAAATTCTATCTATTACGTTTTTCAACTCTCTAATATTCCCTGGCCAAGAATAATTTTTTAAAATATTAATGCCCTCATAACTAATTGACCTTTTAGAACCTTTAAGGTTCAAATAATTGTTCAAAAATAATGTAGTTAATTCAAAAATATCTTCAAATCTATCTTTTAATGATGGCAATTTAATTGGAACAGCATTTAACCTGTAAAATAAATCTTCTCTAAATAAACCTTTATCTACTAAGTTTAGAATGTTTACCTTAGAAGAAAAAAATAATCTTGGTCTTTTAATATCAAAATTGATAGGAAAAAATTTAGGCATTGTGTTTTCAATAAAATTTAAAACATTCTTTTGTTGAAAGAGAGAAAACTCAGAAATATTTTTTATATAAAAGGAACAACCGTAGAAACCTTCAACTGCATTAATTTTGTTAGGTAAATAATTATTTATTTTGTCTAAAAATTTATCATTTGTAAATTCATTGAAAAATTCAGCATCTAAATTAATAAATGGTTTATCATTAGAAGAGCTCAGGTCATGAATAGATTTACAAATAAGATGTTTGCCAGTCCCACTTTCTCCAGAAACTAAAATTATGTGGTCGGTATTTACTACACGAGAAATTGTTTTGTAAATTTCTTGCATTGCAATAGATTTTCCAATTACTGGACCTGAATCGTATATACTTTTAGGAGTGTTACTTTGTAAATTGTTAATTTTAATTATTTTGTTTGAGTTGAAAGTGTTAGATACTAAATTCAACAGCTCATCCAAGTCAAAAGGTTTAGGTAAATATTCAAAGGCACCCTTTTTTTCTGCCCTAACAGCAGTTAAAAGCGTAGACCTGGCAGACATAACAATAATTTTAAGGTTTGGTTTCATGTTTTGAAATTTTGGTAAAATATCAAGAGCATCACCATCAGGCAAACCTACATCAGTAATTAAAATATCTGCGAAGTCTGACTCAACTAACCTCCACATTCCAGCAGCTGTTCCACTTGATTTTACGTTATAACCTGCTCTTGTTAGAGCAGTGGAAATTACAACTCTTATACTTCTATCATCATCAACCACAATAACGTTTTTTCCAATTTTTGTATCCATAAAGAACACTCCTTAAAAAAATTTAGTTCATCCCTTGAGGAAAATTTATACGAAAACAGGTTGAACCATTATCTGAAGAAACATCAATATTAGCACCCATTTCTTCCAAACCACTTGAAACAACAGAAAGCCCTAACCCCTTGCCATCTTTTTTAGAAGTTACAAAAGGGTCAAAAATATTAGGAAGTATGTCTGATGGAATACCTCTACCATAGTCAATTATTTCAATTTGTAATGGTAAAATGGTCTGTAATCCATTTTTTGAATAAGATTTTATATTATTAGAATTATACGTTGTTATAATTTTAACTTTTCCATCAAGAGAATATGCCTCAGCAGCATTTTTCAATAGGTTCAAAATAATTTGTATCATAAGATTTTTGTTAATGAATATTTGAGGTAGTGATGGGTCATATACTTCTATAAAATCAATATTAGTTCCAAAACTACTTTGAGCTACCTTAATGCAATGACTTAAAACTTCATGGATATTTAAGTACTCTAAATCTAATTTGACATTGTTATTACTTATTTGTTCCATTCTATTTAATAAAGAAACTATTCTATCGCTTTCAATGGTAATTAGCTGAGTTAGTTCTAATAAATTTTTATCCGCTTTTAGATCAGACTCAATTAGTTGTGAAGCCCCTTTTATACCAGCTAAAGGATTTTTTAATTCATGCATAAGCATATCAACCATAGAAGAAAAAGACTTTGATATTTTGCTATTTATAGTTTGTTTTTGAATTATCTCGGATATAGATAACTGACTAATTTGAACAATTATTTTATTATCACTAATAGGAAGAATATGAGCCCTAACATTTTTATTTTGAAAATGATGGTTCCCAAGGTTTAAACTTTCTTCAGTTAAACCTAAATTTGATTTTCTAACTCTGATTAATAAATTAAAAATTGGTGAATCTTCATTAATAAAAAAATCAAGGTGTTTACCTATAATTAACTTTGCACTGTAACCTAAAAACTCTTCTCCTATTGAATTAACATACTCAATAATATTATTTTTATTTATTAAAAAAACTGGAGTTCTTAATTCATTTAAAATATCTTCATGCATATAAAAAACCAAATAAACAATTTAAAATATCTTGATTATTATTTAATCATTTTGAAAGATATTTTTAATGATACGTATTTTAATGATTAAAATTTAAGCATAAAGAGGCTATTTTGAAAAATCATGAAAAAAATTTAGTTATAATATTACTAGCAGGCGGAAGTGGCAAAAGATTAAGTCTAGCAATTGACAAACAAATGATAAAAATTAATGAAATTACTGTTTTAGAAAAAAATATTATTAATTTTCAAAAATATTTACCTAATATCGATATACAGATTGTTACAAATAAAAATAATTTAAAAAAAACATGCGAAATTGCTGAAAAATATAATATTTATAAACCAATCATAGGAGGTAAGGAGCGTCAATCTAGTGTTTGTAATGCATTAAATTCTCTAAAAAAAATAAATCCAAAATATGTATTAATTCATGACTCAGCAAGGCCTATAATTTCTTCAGAAGTTTTAAATAATTTATTAAGCTTTATGAATACAAATTTTAATTGTGTCGTACCAGTATTGCCAATTAATGACGCAATTAGAGCTATAAATAATGATAAAATTGAATCGGTATTAGATAAAAAAAATAAAGTATTAGTTCAAACACCACAATTTTGTGACTATAAAGTTTTATTAAATGCTCATAAAAAAGCTACTAATTTATTTGAAGACGAAAGTGCACTACTTTTAAGTCAATCTATTGAAATTAAAACAATTAAAGGCAACCCTAAAACTTTAAAGTTAACTTACATTGAAGATTTAAATTTATTGGAACCACATTTGTTAAAAAATCAACAGAACTATATCACTAAAGTTGGTAATGGCTTTGATATACATAGATTTGATTTAAGTTCTACAAATCAAAATAATTTTATTATGTTAGGGGGGATAAAAATAAATAACATTAGACCCTTGATAGGACATTCGGACGCAGATGTTTTACTTCATGCTATAACTGATAGTATATTAGGAATAGTTAATTTAGGAGATATAGGAAGTTTTTTCCCCCCTACTGCTAATGAATGGAAAAATGCTGACAGTTCTATTTTTTTAGAACATGCCTCTAAATTACTTAAAAAATTAGATGGGAAAATTAATAATATTGATGCCACTATAATATGTGAAAAACCTAAAATTTTAGATTTTTCTGAAGAAATTAGAGAGAATATTGCCAATATTTTAGCAGTTAATTCTAAAATTATAAGTGTTAAAGGTAAAACTTCAGAAAGTATCGGGTTTATAGGAAGGCAAGAAGGAATTGCTGCTATGGCAGTGACATCTGCTCAAGTAAAAGATTATAATGCAGATTTTTAATAAAAATTATACACTTTTTATATTTGCAAAATTAGCTGAAGCTTACCCTATAGGAAAAGTTAAAATTGCTCCTGGAACACTAGCTTCATTTTTTGCTCTTATTATAGGATATTATACCTTAATAAAATTTGGTGTAACTTTATACATCGCTTTTATCTTTATATTTGTAATTTTAGGATATATTTTATGTGAAGCTCATATAAAAGTTTATAAAAAAAAAGATCCCAGTGAAGTTGTTGTTGATGAGTTTGCTGGTCAATTTATAGTTATATTAGCGACAATAGATACAGATGACAAACTTCATGTAGCACTTTCTTTGTTAATTTCCTTTTCACTATTTAGGTTCTTTGACATTACTAAATTAGGTCCTATTAAAAAAATGGAAAATCTTAAAGGAGGTTTAGGAATTATGGCAGATGATATTCTAGCAGGGATTTTTGCCTTAGTTACGCAATCAGCATTACTAACTTTTTTAAACCAACCAATTATATTAAAATCTTATATGAGTTAAATATGTGGAATAAAATTAATAAAGAGGCAGAACTACTTTATAATAATTGTGCTAAAAAAGGTATATTTATTACGACGGCTGAGAGCTGCACTGGTGGCTTAATTGCATCTTCTATTGTGTCAATAAGTGGTTCAAGCAATATTTTTAAATCTTCATTTATTACCTATTCTAATCAAATGAAAACAAAATTACTAAACATTGATTCCGAAATTATAGAAATTAATGGTGCAGTAAGTGAAATAGTAGCTACAAAAATGGCAAAAAATATTTTAGATGTTCTAGAAGCTGATATCTCTATAGCTGTTACAGGTATAGCTGGACCAGGAGGTGGAAGTAAAGACAAACCTGTAGGTTTAGTGTGGATTGCGATTGGTAACAAGAATTTGACAATCACAGAAAAATTTTTATTTAGCGGGAACCGTTTAGACGTAAGACAAAAAACAACTTTAGAAGCTCTAAAATTAGCAAACTCAGTTATTATAAATACAAAATTTTAGGTATATAGTTCATTTGCTCTAGTCTCAAAGGCTTTTACCATTCTCTTAACAGCCTCAGAAAATAATGTTTCCATAATTGTTTGTAAAAATACTGATTTAAATTTAAAGTCAACCATAAATTCAACTTTGCACCCTTCATTGTTTTCTTTAAAAATCCAATGATTTTCCAAACGCTCAAAAGGACCATCCTTATATTCTACTTTAATTATATTTTGAACATTATCTAAAAAAATTCTGGATGAGTAAATTTCTTTATAAATCTTAAAACCAATAATTAAATCAGCATCAAAATTGTTTTGTTTTATATTTTTAACCCTAGCTCCTAAACACCAAGGTAAAAATTCTGGATATTTACTTACATCTGAAACTAAATTAAATAAATTTTTAGGAGTATGTTTAATAACTCTACTTTCTTCATACCTCATTTAATCGTTTCTTTTGTTATTATTATTTTTAATTCTAGCTTTTTTTAAAGATTCAAAATCTTCACTTGCATGAAAACTACTTCGTGTTAAAGGAGATGATGATACTAACAAAAAACCTTTTGATAAGGCGACTGACTTATATTTTTCAAATTCTTTTGGATTAACAAATCTATCAACCTCGTGGTGTTTCAAAGTAGGCTGAAGATACTGACCTATTGTTAAAAAATCAATATCAGCCGATCTCATATCATCCATCACTTGAAATACTTCATTTTCAGTTTCGCCTAATCCAACCATTATGCCTGATTTTGTAAATATATTAGGGTTTGATAATTTCACCTTTAAAAGTAAATTCAAAGAATGAAAATACCTAGCTCCAGGCCTAACAGAAGGATAAAGCCTTGGAACCGTTTCTAAATTATGATTAAAGACATCAGGCTTAGCTTCAATTACTTTTTCAAGAGCCCCATCTTTTCTTAGAAAATCAGGAGTAAGAATTTCAATTGATGTCTGAGGTGAAATTTCTCTAATACTTGAAATAGTGTTCACAAAATGAGAAGCTCCACCATCATTTAGATCATCTCTGTCGACAGACGTTATCACTACATGTTTAAGATTTAATCTTAAAACAGATTTCGCAACTCTAACAGGTTCAGATGGATCTAACAATTTGGGTTTTCCGGTTGCCACATTGCAAAAAGAGCAGGCTCTTGTGCATATATCACCCATAATCATCATAGTGGCATGTTTTTTTTCCCAACAATTACCTATATTAGGACAAGCCGCCTCTTCACAAACTGTTGTTATATTTAAATCATCCAAAAGAGATTTTGTTTTTAAAAACAAATCACCCTGAGGGGCTTTAACCTTTAACCAAGATGGTTTAGATGGAGATATATTGTCAGGTTTGTTTACTTTTTCGGGATGCCTGATGTTTTTAATTTCATTCATTTTCTTAGCAATTAGTAATGAATAGCTTGGTTATATGCATCTAGGACTGATTCATGCATGCCTTCTGATAAGGTAGGATGAGGAAAAATCGTATGCATTAACTCATGTTCAGTAGTTTCTAGTTTCTTTGCAATAGAAAACCCTTGGATAAGTTCGGTGACTTCTGGACCAACCATATGAGCACCGACAAGTTCGCCTGTATCATTGTTAAAAATTGTCTTTATTAGCCCCTCTGAATCACCTAAAGCAATTGCTTTTCCATTACCGATAAACGGAAATTTGCCAACTTTAATGTTTATATTTTTTATTTTTGCAGCTTTTTCTGTTAATCCGATTGAAGCAACTTGAGGCCTACAATAGGTACATCCTGGAATTGATGATTTATCAAGAGGAGTTAAATTACTTAGACCTGCAATTTTTTCAACACACAATATAGCCTCATGACTCGCCTTATGGGCTAACCAAGGTCCACCTGTAACATCACCAATTGCATAAATTCCTTTTTCATCTGTTTCAAGATATTCATTTGTTACAATATGACCTTTGTCAATTTTAATATTAAATTTTTCTAGACCTATGTTTTGTGTGTTTGCAATGATACCTACAGCAAGTATTAATTTTTCAGATTTTATTAATGACTTTATTCCATCTGTAGATATTTCAGAAGAGACAGAATTATTATCAATTTTTACTGATTTTAAACTTGTATTTGTTTTAATATCAATACCTCTTTTTATAAAATTGTTTTGTACAATCTTTGAAATATCTTCGTCCTCATTTGGCAAAATATTTGTTAATGTTTCAATTACCGTTACCTTAACTCCTAAATCATTATAAAATGAGGCAAATTCCATTCCAATAGCTCCAGAACCAATTATTACCAAAGAATTAGGAAGATCTTGGGGCGTCATTGCTGTTTTATAATCCCATACATTGATACCGTCTGATTTTACGAATGGCAAATTTCTTGATTTTGCACCTGTTGCAATAATAATATTTTTGGCAAGTTCAGTATTAATACCATCTTTGCTTTTAATTTTAACTTTTTTGATTTGGTCGGTGTTTTTGTCAATTTCTGCAAAGCCATTAAAAACCTTAACTTTATTTTTTTTTAATAAATGACTAATACCAGCAGACAATTGAGATGCTACTTTTCTAGAACGTTCAGTAACCTTCTTAATGTCTACCTTAATATTTGATACACTAAATCCAAATTCGTTAACATTATCTAACATATGTTTAATTTCACTGGCTCTTAACAAGGCCTTTGTTGGAATACATCCCCAATTTAAACAAATACCACCAAGATGTTTGTCTTCAACCAAAGCAACAGACAGTCCTAATTGAGAAGCTCTAATTGCAGCAACATATCCACCAGGACCGCCACCAATGACAATAACGTCATAAATTTTATTATTCATATTTTACCTATAAAAGCATAAGAGATGGGTTTTCAATAAACTCTTTAAATTTAGACAAATATTCTGCTCCAACAGCTCCGTCAACCACTCTATGGTCACATGAGAGTGTAACAGTCATCATTGTTGCAATTGATATTTGGTTATTAGTAACTATTGCCCTTTGTTCTCCAACCCCAATCGCAAGAATACACCCTTGAGGTGGGTTAATAACAGCAGAAAACTCTTTAATGCCATACATACCAAGATTAGAAATCGAAAAAGAACCACCAATATAATCCTCTGGCTTTAATTTTCCTTCTTTAGCCTTTTGAGCTAAAGTTTTCATTTCATTTGATATTTCTAATAAACCTTTAAACTCAACGTTTTTTATAATAGGAGTAATCAACCCCCCGTCAATAGCAACTGCAACTGAAATGTCAGTATTTTTAAAATATCTTGTGTTTTCATTTTCCCAACTAGCATTTGCTTTGGGTACCTTCAATAAGGTAGCACTAGCAGCTTTGATAATCATGTCATTTACAGATATTTTATATTCATTGTTTGACTTACTGTTAATTGTAGATCTTGCTTTTAATAGTTGTTCAATATTACAGTCAATTGACAGATAAAAGTGCGGAGCTTCATTCTTAGATTTGACTAATCTTTCAGCTATAGTTTTTCTCATAGATGAGTTTTTTATAAGCTCAGAATTATTATTTGATAAAGGAATATTATCAACTTGAGATTTTTTTTCTTCTTTAAAATTTTCTATATCAATCTTTAATATTCTACCATTTGGTCCTGACCCTGTTAGTAAACTTAAATCAATATCTCTCTGTTTTGCAAGACGTTTTGCTAAAGGTGTAGCAAAAAGTCTATTAGAGTTTATTGTATTTAAAACTTCATTTTTTTGTACAAAACTAGTTTTTTCAGAAATCAATTCATCTTCTGATAATGAAGGCAAATCATTTTCTTCATTATTAGTATCATTAACAACATTTTTCTTTGGCTTTGGTTCCTCAGGAATATTATCATCAATAACAATTTCAGATAATTTTTCTCCATTTATTAAAAGGACAGCAATTGGTTGATTAACTTGAATTGATTCTTGCCCCTCAGTTACTAAAATTTTACCTATAACCCCTTCATCTACAGCCTCAACCTCCATTGTAGCTTTGTCTGTCTCAATCTCAGCTATCAAATCTCCTGAATTAACTTTATCACCTTCTTTAACTAGCCATTTAGCTAAAGTCCCCTCTTCCATAGTAGGGCTAAGAGCAGGCATTAAAATATTAATACTCATAGTATATCCTTAATTTTTATAACAAACATCCTTGCAAGCTTTAATTATATCATCAACTTGAGGTAGCGCTAATTTTTCTAAATTGGCTGCGTAAGGCATTGGCACATCTTTACCAGTCACTCTTTTAACTGGGGCGTCAAGCCAATCAAATGCATTTTCATTAATTAAAGCAGAAATTTCTGCTCCAATTCCAGCAAATGGAAAGCCTTCTTCACAAGTGACTACCCTATTTGTTTTTTTAACTGATTCTATTATGGTTGAAGTATCTAAAGGGCGAAGAGTTCTTAGGTTAATAACTTCAGCGTTTATTCCCATTTCCCTGAGTGCATCAGCAGCTTCAATTGATTTACCTACCATAATAGAAAAAGCTATAATGGTAACGTCGTCACCTTCTTTTTCAACATGAGCTTTACCAATAGGTAACAAAAAATCATCAGATTCCGGACAGCTAAATGATTGGCCGTACATAACTTCATTTTCTAAAAAAATTACAGGGTCAGGGTCTCTAATAGCAGATTTTAAAAGACCTTTAGCATCCTTACTTGACCAAGGAGAGACCACTTTAAGGCCTGGGCAATGCGCATACCAGCTTGCATAACATTGACTATGCTGTGCCGCAACCCTTGATGCAGCTCCATTTGGGCCTCTAAAAACAATTGGGCAACCCATTTGGCCACCAGACATATAAAGAGTTTTTGCCGCTGAATTAATTATTTGATCCATTGCTTGCATAGCAAAATTAAATGTCATGAACTCAACAATTGGACTCAAATTACCAAATGCTGCACCTACACCAATTCCAGCAAATCCATGTTCTGTAATTGGTGTGTCATAAACTCTTTTGTCACCAAACTCATCTAGCAAACCTTGTGTTACTTTATAAGCTCCCTGATACTCTGCAACTTCCTCTCCCATGACAAATACTTTTTTATCTAGTCTCATTTCTTCAGCCATAGCATTTCTTAGAGCTTCTCTGACTGTAATAACACTCGAATTAGGTTCTAAATTATTTTGATTTCCTGATAATACCTTGTTTTTAGGTATTTCCTTTTCTATGTATGGTTTTTCAGCAATTGTTTTTATAGTAGCATGAGGGGTTTCTTTACCATCATTTAAAATAGCTATGGGAGTATTAACTTTTATTCCTTCAGAACCCTCAGCAACAAGTAACTTACCTATTTGACCATCATCAACAGCTTCAACCTCCATAGTTGCTTTATCTGTTTCAATCTCAGCGATTAAATCACCAGACGTAACTATATCTCCTTCATTAACGAGCCATTTAGAAAGAGTGCCCTCTTCCATTGTAGGACTAAGGGCAGGCATTAAAATTTCTATAGACATCAGATATCCTTCAATTAATAGTTATATCCGTAAATAATTCTTCAGGTGATGGTTCAGGAGATTCTTGAGCAAAATTCGCTGCGTCGGCAATGGTAGCCTTAATTTGAGTATCTATCTCTTTTATCATCTCTTCATTTGTTCCATGCTTAATGAGAAGCTCTTTAATATTTTCAATTGGATCAGAAGTTTTTCTAATTTTATCAACTTCATCTCTAGTTCTATATTTAGCAGGGTCTGACATTGAATGCCCCCTATACCTATATGTTTTCATTTCTAAAATATAAGGACCTTTTCCAGATCTACAATATTCCATAGCCCTAATAGCAGAATCTCTTACTGCAATTACATCCATACCATCAACTATTTCAGACTTTATGCCATATGCTTTGCCTCTATCAGACAAATTGTCTCCAGCAGAAGATCTGTTTACAGAAGTACCCATTCCATACTTATTATTTTCTATCACAAAAATAACTGGAAGCTTCCAAAGTGAAGCAATATTATAAGCTTCATAAACCTGTCCTTGATTTGCAGCACCATCACCAAAATAAGTAATACATACATTTTTAGTTTCATTATACTTATGTGAAAACGCAAGACCTGTTCCTATTGGCACTTGAGCCGCAACAATACCATGACCACCAAAAAAACCTTTCTCACGGCTAAACATATGCATGGAACCACCTTTGCCTTTTGAATAACCATCTTTTCTACCTGTTAATTCAGCCATTACTCCTTTGGGATCCATGTCACATGCAATCATATGACCATGATCACGGTATGAAGTAACAATACTGTCACCTTCGATTTGAGCAGATTGAATACCAACAACAACTGCCTCTTGCCCAATATATAAATGACAAAAACCTCCAATTTTTCCCATACCATATAATTGACCAGCTTTTTCTTCAAATCTTCTAATCAAAAGCATTTTTGAGTACATATCTTTCAAAAGATCTATATCATAGTTAATTTGCGATTTAGAAAGTTTCTTTTTAGGAGCTGAGTTATTCATTTCTTACCTATTTGTATAAATAAAACTATAAATTTTTAACAAAAATATTAATAATTTACTAATAAATAATATTAATTTTTTAAATCTAAAACTATTTGATCAGACTCAATAAGACCTAAATTTTTATGAGCAATTTCAGAAATTAAATCTGGGTCTAAATTATTATCTCTCAATAGATTGATTTCTAATAAAACTTTATTTTTATTAGCAACTAAAACTTGATATTGTTTTTCATAAGTTGAAATTTGGTTTTTAAGCTGAAAAATTTTCCATACTGATCTATCTCCAAAAAATATATGTGAAAGAAAAAATATAAAAATTAGACAACTTATTAAAGTTATTGAGTAAGAAAAATTATTATTTTTAATTAAATATCTATACATCAAAGAAACCTTTACCAAAATATTTAGCGTCACTGCCAAGCATTTCTTCAATCCTAATTAGTTGGTTATATTTAGCAGTTCTATCTGTTCTAGAAACAGAACCTGTTTTAATTTGACCAGTATTCAAGCCAACAGACAAATCACTAATAAAAACATCTTCTGTTTCACCTGACCTATGAGAAACAATAACGCCAAATTGTGAATTTTTTGCTAGTTCTATTGTTTCAATTGTTTCAGAAAGTGTTCCAATCTGATTTAATTTAATTAAAATTGAATTGGCTGAATTATTCTCAATCCCTGTCAAAAGTCTATTTTTGTTAGTAACAAAGAGATCATCACCTACAATTTGAACATTTTTACCAATTTTTTTAGTAAGCTCTTTGAAACCATTCCAATCATTTTCATCAAATGGGTCTTCAATTGAAATAACAGGAAACTTTTTACAAAGATCTTCCCAATATTTAACTAATTGATCAGTATTAAGTTTTTTATTTTCACCTTTTAAAAAATAGTTTTGACCATCAAACAATTCACTCGCTGCCGCATCAATTGCAATGTAAATTTGTTCACCTAATTTATAACCACTCTTTTCAATAGCATCTGAAATATTTGCAAGTGCATCATAAAGATTATTAACGTCAGGAGCAAAACCACCCTCATCACCTACTGCAACAGAATATCCTTTATCTGATAAAATTTGTTTTAAATTATGAAAAACTTCAGTTCCCGCTCTTAAAGCATCTGAAAAGTTAGAAAAACCAATAGGCATTATCATGCATTCTTGAAAATCCAAACCATTATTGGCATGTGCACCACCATTTATAATATTCATCATAGGAACTGGCAATGTATTAGACCTTATACCTCCTAAATATTGGTATAGGGGTACATTGAGCGATAAGGCAGCGGATTTTGCAACAGCCATTGAAAATCCAAGCATGGCATTTGCACCTAATTTATTTTTATTATTTGTACCATCGAGTTCTATCAAATCTTGATCAATTTTATTTTGTTCGAATGGGTTTCTTCCAGAAAAAGTATTTGAAATATCTATGTTTACATTAGATATAGCATTTAGCACACTCAAACCTCTATATAAACTATTATTTCCATCTCTTAACTCATAAGCTTCATATTCTCCAGTAGAAGCACCTGAAGGAACAGCAGCTCTTCCAATTATTCCATCTGATAATAAAACATCCACCTCTACCGTAGGATTACCCCTACTATCTAAAATCTGCCTGGCATGTATGTCTGAAATATAAACCATTTAATCTCCAACAATTATATATTATGATGTTTTAACTAATTTATCTAATTGAATTAATTTAGAAAGCAAAGCTGAAAGTTCAGATATTTTAAGCATATTAGGGCCATCACTAGGAGCATCGTCAGGATTTTCATGGACTTCAACAAATAAACCAGAAACACCTATAGAAATAGCTGCTCTAGCTAAGACAGGTACAAATTCACGTTGCCCTCCTGAAGTTGTCCCCATTCCACCAGGTTGTTGGACTGAATGAGTTGCATCAAATATAATAGGGTAGCCAAATTGAGACATTTGAGGAATTGCTCTCATGTCTGAGACTAAAGTATTATATCCAAAAGACGTCCCTCTTTCAGTAAGTAAAACTTGGTTATTACCATAATCAACTATTTTGTTAAGAACATTTTTCATATCCCATGGAGCTAAAAATTGACCTTTTTTAACGTTTATTATTTTATTAGTTTCAGCTGCGGCATATAATAAATCAGTTTGCCTACATAAAAAAGCAGGTATCTGAATTATGTCTACAACATTAGCTACATCTTTACATTGATAAGATTCATGGACGTCTGTAATTAAAGGTATACCAAAAGTTTTTTTTACATCAGAAAGAATTTTTAAGCCTTGATCAATACCAACGCCTCGACTCGACAATGAACTTGATCTATTAGCTTTGTCAAAAGAAGATTTATAAACAAAATTAAGATTAAGTTGTTTA
The DNA here is from genome assembly GCA_937142855.1 of uncultured Alphaproteobacteria bacterium. GTDB lineage: Bacteria > Pseudomonadota > Alphaproteobacteria > Puniceispirillales > Marisalimonadaceae > Marisalimonas. Next base: position 44,135 of record CAKZQZ010000046.1, read on the forward strand.
CAAATTTCATTAATTTTTCCAGCATGATCTATTGCATGATCTTTACTTTCAATAGAACACGGACCTGCAATTAAAAAAAATGGAAGATCATTAGAAACATTAAAATTATTTATTTTAATAGCGTTATGTTTCATTGGTAAAATTCCATTATATTATAAAAGTCTTGATTGATTTAAACTTGCCTTAATAAAAGATGAAAACAGAGGATGAGGATCAAAAGGTTTAGATTTTAATTCCGGATGAAACTGAACACCAACAAACCAAGGATGATCTGGTATTTCTAATATTTCTGGAAGAGAGTTATCTGGAGACATACCTGAAAAAACGAGGCCATGATTAACAAAGTCTGATGTAAGTTCGTAATTAACCTCATACCTATGTCTATGTCTCTCAGAAATTAAACCTTTGTTATATATAGATTTAACAAAACTTCCATCTAACAACTTACAATTATATGCCCCCAATCTCATAGTACCACCAAGATTAGAATCAGCACTTCTTAATTCTTTTCCTTTACTAGAATTCCACTCAGTTAATAAACCTATCAGAGGAAGATTAGTTTTTCCAAATTCAGATGATGAAGCTTCATTAAGATTAAGAACATTTCTAGCAAATTCTAACACAGCTAATTGCATTCCAAAACAAATACCTAGGAAAGGAATATGTTTATTCCTTGCAAACTCAATAGCATTAATTTTTCCATTTGCTCCTCTTTGTCCAAAACCACCAGGGACTATTATACCATTAATATCCTTTAAGTGCGTAGGAAGATCTATTTTTTTATCTTCTAAAGTTTCAGAATCTATCCATTTAATTTTCACTCTTATTTTGTTAGAAAGACCCCCATGATGAACGGCTTCAATAAGAGATTTGTAGGCATCAATCATTGATGTATATTTACCAACTATACCTATATTAATAATTCCTTCTGATGTAGCTTCTATATTATTTATATTTATCCAACGACTTAAATCAGGTTTTTTCTGTACTTTTAAGTTAAAGTAATTACATATTTGTTCATCTAAACCATGATTGTGATAAGAAATGGGAACTTGATATATCGAATGACAATCTAAAGCCTCAATAACAGCGTCAGATTTAATGTTACAAAAAAGAGCAATTTTAGATTTCTGTTCTTCAGGAATAATATTTTCAGTCCTACACAAAAGAATATCTGGTTGCACACCCATACCTTGCAACTCTTTAACAGAGTGCTGAGTTGGTTTAGTCTTGAGTTCACCAGCAGTTTTTATGTATGGTAAAAGCGTAACATGTAAAAAACATGTTTTTGAGGGTCCAATTTCATTTCTTAACTGTCGAATTGCTTCAATGAATGGAAGAGATTCGATGTCGCCTACTGTACCACCGATTTCACAAAGGACAAAATCTTCATCACTAATGTCTGATAGAATATATTCTTTAATAGCATCAGTTACATGAGGTATAACTTGGATTGTGGCGCCTAAATAATCACCCCTTCTTTCCTTACTAATGACTGTAGAATAAATTTTACCAGTTGTAATATTATCTGATTTTTTTGCAGGAACCCCAGTAAATCTCTCATAGTGCCCAAGGTCTAAATCTGTTTCAGCGCCATCATCAGTAACATAACATTCACCATGTTGATATGGACTCATAGTTCCAGGGTCAACATTTAAGTAAGGGTCTAATTTTCTTAATTTAACTTTAAAACCTCTTGCTTGAAGTATAGCTCCAAGGGAAGCCGATGCTAAACCTTTTCCAAGAGAAGAGACCACACCACCAGTTATAAAAATAAATTTTACTGATGTGTTTTTCATTTCCACCCTAAATATTAATTACCAATTGGAACTGAGGGCTCTTTAGGTGAGTTAGTCTCAATCGATTTTTCTACTTCTTTAGAAATAGAAGATGAATTCTGGTTAGATAACAAAGCTAAAATTATTGAAGTTAAGAAGAAGCAAGCACCTAAAAACGCAGTTAATTTTGTCATGAAATTGGCTGTTCCTCGAGCGGTCATAAAACCACCACCTGCACTTGAAGAGCCTCCAATGCCTAAACCACCACCTTCACTTTTTTGTAATAAAACTGCACAAATAATACATATGGCCAAAATTACATGTATTATTAATATAATAGTAATCATTGTTTACCCTAACATCTTAATTAACTATTTATGTGTTTAACAACTGCCTCATAAATTGCAAGAAAATCTTTTACCTTTAGACTTGCACCACCAACTAAAACTCCATCTACATTACCTACTGATAAAACTTCTTTAATGTTATGTATATTGACAGATCCTCCATATAAAACTTTTATATTTCTTTTTAAAAATGAGTATGCCACTTCTTTTATGTGTTCATGCATTTCAAATATTTCATCTTTGTCAGGAATCTCTCCAGTACCTATCGACCAAATTGGCTCATAAGCTATACATAAATTTTTTTCAGTTGAAGGTATTGAGTTTAAAATTTGTTCTTTTACAAAATTAAGTGCATTTTTATTTTTACGATCATCATAACTTTCGCCAACACAAATAATAGGGATTATAGAATTATTTATTGCAGATTCAGAACATTTTTTTATGTACGAGTTGGATTCATTAAAAAGTTGTCTTCTTTCAGAATGGCCTAAAATCACATATTCACAACCCATTTCTTTCAGAGAAAAAGCAGAGATTTCTCCAGTAAATGGACCACTAATATCATGATGACAATTTTGTCCACCAACATAAACAGGTGTATTATTTAATAATTTAGCTAATAAATCTATATATATAGATTGAGGAAAAATGCATGTTTTAACATGATTAGAAAAGTTATTTTTTTTTAAAAATTTAGAAAATAGTTTTATCTCATTCTTATTAAGATTCATTTTCCAATTAGCTGCAATTAACATATGAACGACCTTATATTAATTATTAAAATAAAACATTTATAAATTAAGCTAAATGTTATATTAAATACTCAAAAAAATAAAACTTTTCAGGTATAAAATGTTAAGAGCTCTTAGAAATCAAACTCAATCAATTTTTTTTAAAATTTTTCTTGTTTTGTTAATTTGTGGATTTGCATTATGGGGTGTAGGTGATCTAACTGGTGGAAACACCTCCAAATCAATTTTGAAAACAAACAATCAAAATATAACAATTGAAAGAGCTATTAACGATTTAAATAGAGCAAGATACTCTACTCCTACAAGACCTAGCATGAAAGAAACTCTAGAAAATGGAATGTATAACAACGTTTTAAATAAGTTAGAACAAGAAATTCTTTTAAATTCTGAAGGAGAAGAATTAAAGCTTTACGTGCCAATGCAAGTTTTAACAAGAATAATTAGTGATGAAAATTCATTTAAAGATCCTTTAGGAAAATTTTCTCAAACAAAATTTGTTCAATCATTAAATAATGCTGGTTTATCTGAGTCAAAGTATCTTGAAATGCTAAAAACTGAAGCAAATTTAAAACAAATTTCAACACCATTTGCTATTAATGAACATTATAATGAAAAAATTATAAAAAAAATTATTGATTGGCAAAATGAAATTAGGACTATTGATTACGATGTGTTTCCCTTAGTTGATAAGAAAAATATCAATAAACCTTCAAGTTCTATATTAGAAGAATTTTTCACACAAAATAAAAATAATTATAAGTTACCTCAAACAAGAAATTTTCAATATATAGAAATAAACCCATCAGATTTCCAAAATAAAATAAATGTTACAGATAAACAAATAAAAGAAAAATATGATAACGAAAAATCGACTTACATAACTGAAGAAAAAAGAGAAATATTACAAATAACCACTCAAGATGAACAAAAAGCTATAGACTTTGTTAAGGAAGTAAAAAATAATAATAACTTTGCTGAAGTTGCAAAGAAGCTGTTTAGATTAACAATGAACGATATTAATCTAGGCCTATTAAAAAAAGATGATCTACCATCCACAAATAATAATGCTGTTTTTAATGCTAAATTAAACGATATAATTGGGCCAGTTAAATCTCAATTTGGCTTTAATGTCTATAAAATAAATAAGATAATACCTGAAACAAAAAAAGAATTCCTTGAGGTTAAAAAAGAAATCAAAGATAAGTTAATTTACGACCTTTCTGTAGAAATTTTGTTTGAGAAATTAGATACCATAGAAGATATAGTAGCAGAAGGTTCAAACATATCTGAAATAGCTTCATCGAATATATTTGATAAAAAATTACCTATTATTGAAATTAATAATATTTCTAAAAATGGTTTAATATACTCATTTGCTGAGCAGAAGAAATTTTTCAATCAACCTAATATTTTTCTAAAACAAATTTGGGATGCAAATATTAATCAAATGAGTGAAATTTTTAATACAAAAAATGACACTTATGTTTTATTAACGGTTTTAGAAGAAAATAATGAACTACAACCATCTTATGAACAATCAAAAGAACTTGTCTATAAAGACTGGTTAGAAAAAGAATTAATTGTAAAATCAAAAGAAAATGCAAAACAATTATTGCTTAATAAAAATTTTAAGTTTTCAAAAAACATATCAATTAAGAGAGATAGTAAAAAGTTAGATGAGATTAATGATATATACTTAATCAATCAGATTTTTGAAATTAGTGGCGATGATATCACTTATTTAAATTCACAAAACAAAATAATCGCAGTAAAACTTTTAAATACTAAGATAGATAATTACGTCTTTGAGAAACAGCTTTATAATCAGATCAATTCGTCATTCTCAAAAAGTTATTTTAATGATTTTGCAAATTTTTACATAAACCATCTTTCATCAAAACATGATTTAAAAAGAAATTATAATGAAATGGAAAGTCTATTAAGGAACACTGAATAACTTATTTAATTTATGTGTTTGGTTAAAAAGTTCTTTCCTTGAGATATTAGACTTTCAATTTCTAAAATTTTTTTGTTGATTTGAAGCTCTTTAATTTCAACATTATCATTTTTGTTTTTATTAATAAAATTTGTTGCTCCTTTTATTGTGAAGCCTTCATCGTAAAGTAACTTTTTAATAAATGATAAATTTTTTATGTCTAAAGAAGAATAGTACCTTCTTCCATTAATGATTTTGTTTGGCTTCGCTAATTTAAATTTTTTTTCCCAAAATCTTAATACATGTGACTTAACACCAATTAAATTAGACGCTTTGGAAATTGTATAATAATTATTTTCTTCATACATAGACTAATTAAGTTTTGATTTAAGAATATTAGAAGGATTAAAAGTAACAACATTTCTAGCACTTATAGGTGCTTCAATACCTGTTTTTGGATTTCTGCCTAATCGTGATTTTTTATTTCTTATAATAAACGAACCAAATGATGATATTTTTACGTCCTGTTTATTTTCAAGTTCTGATAAAATAAAATCAAAAATATTCTCAATTATCAGTGATGAAGTAGAATTTGGCAAACCTACGTTTGAAGATATTTTCTCAACCAAATCATTTCTTGTCCAAGTTCTAGATTTCATAAAATTATATTAATACAAATTAGATAAGTTTAAAGTTATTTTTTAAATATTTTTGGGTTGCCCAATTCTAACTAAAGAAGCACCCCAACTCAAACCTCCCCCGATAGCCTGAAATGCTATTAAATTACCATCAACAATCCTACCAGATAAAACTGCATTATCTAAGGCAAGAGGGATTGATGCTGCTGAAGTGTTGCCATGCTCTGAAACTGTAGAAATTATTTTATTATGATTTATTTTTAATTTATCAGCCACTGCAGTGATTATTCTTTGGTTCGCCTGATGAGGAACAACCCAGTCAATTTGATCTATTTTTTTGTTTGATATTTTTAGCGCATTTAGGAGTGAAGAAGAAAGTTTTTCCACAGCGTGTTTAAAAACTTCTTTTCCTAACATTTCTATAGAACCAACAGTTTTATTTGTTGAAACACCCCCATTTGTTTTCAATATGTCATAATACTTTCCGTCGGTAAATAAAGCAGTGGATAAAACTCCCCAATCATCTAAGTTGAATTCTTTAGTATTAAATTTTTGTAAAACAACTGCTCCAGCACCATCACCAAATAAAACTGAGGTTGATCTGTCTGTCCAATCTAAAAGTTTAGACATAGAATCAGCTCCAATTACTAAGCAATTTTTATAAAAAGAATCTAACATCATTGATTTAGCAACAGATAATGCAAACACAAAACCTGCACAAACAGCTTGAACATCAAATGATACTGCGTTTATGTTTAGTTTTTTTTGAACAAGAGCTGCAGTTGCTGGAAAAGTATTATCAGGAGTAGTTGTAGCAACAATTATTAAATCAACATCATTTTTGTCTAATTTAGCTGATTTAATTGCTTTTAGAGCTGCAAAATAAGCTAAGTCAGAAGTTGTTTCATTAGCTGAAACAAAATGTCTTTTTTTTATACCAGATCTTTTAGAAATCCATTCATCTGATGTTTCTATTTTCTTAGATAAATCATGATTGGTTAAATAATCATTGGGTAAATAAGACCCAACACCTGTTAATAAAATCGAATTAGTAATGAATATTCTCCATGAAGCTTATTTTAAGGAATCCATATCTACTTTACTCATTTTCTTTTTAAGATTAGATACAAATTCATACTCAACCATATCTGCTGCTACGCTTATTGCATTAGCAAAACCAAAAGCATCTGTTCCACCGTGACTTTTTACTGCAATAGCATTTAACCCAAGAAAAACAGCACCATTGTACTTTCTAGGATCCATTTGCAGACGGAAATTTTTTAATGATTTTTTTGAAAACAAATAACCAATTTTAGAGCTAAATGAACTTGACAATGCCTTTTTAAGATAAGTAGTAACTAACAATGCAGTACCTTCAGCTGTTTTTAAAGCTACGTTTCCAGTAAATCCGTCAGCAACAATCACATCCGTTTCACCTTGAGCAATTTTATCACCCTCTATGAAACCTTTATAATTAATTTTATCTTTCATAGTAGATAAAATCAGTGATGCTTCCTTAATATAATCCAAACCTTTTTGTTCTTCTTCACCAATGTTTAGCAGTGAAACAGTAGGGTTTTTTATGCCCATAATAATACTAGCAAAAGCTTGACCCATAAAAGAAAATTGAACAAGGTTCTTTGCATCACAATCAATGTTGGCTCCTAGGTCGAGCATACAACTTTCACCTATAATTGTAGGAAAATATGCGGCTATAGCAGGTCTTGAAATGCCTTCAATAGGTCTAAGATATAACTTTGACATTGCCATTAATGCACCAGTATTCCCAGCAGATACCACAGCATCACAGAACCCAGACTTAACTTGATTTATAGCATGTGCCATTGACGAGTTTTTACCTGTTCTAAGAGCAACACTGGGCTTTTCATTTGCAGAAATAAATTCTTCAGTATGAACGATGTTTGAATCTTGAAGATTAGAAAATGAATTAATCAAAGAGGAAATAATATTTTCATCACCTGAGAAAGTAAATTTCAAATTTGGATGTCTTACTTTTGCTTGAGCAGCTCCATCGATTACAATCTCTGGAGCAGAGTCACCGCCCATAGCGTCCAATGAAATATTTATTAATTTTTTCAAAACAGCTCCAGATTAATTAAAATAGTAGACTATTAACAATAAGAGTTAACTATTGCAAATTAATAAATAGTGCAAAAAAACCTTTAATTAAAACTTTCTTTATATTCAGGAAAACAAAACTGATTTGACAAAAGTGAATCATTTGTTGTTTTTTTTAATAGAGAAAAACATGATTCACAATAGTCAGTTAGTAATTGTGGTGAAGACCCAAAGTCACTTATATTTCTATATACATTTTTTATTAGGTGTATTTTTAATGTCTCAAAATCATTTTTCTCAAAGCATTGACAGTAAACCTTTTGTCTTCCCATATAGGAGTCGATCATTTTTTTTATTTTAATGTGAACTCCTGTATCTCCAGCTCCCATTTCTCTTAATGTTAAATCTAAATCTAAAAACATTTTATCAAATAAAACTTGAGAAATTTCTTTTCCTTTTGCACCAGATTTTGATAAGAAAAATGTTAAAATAATAGAAAATAAAATTAAAAGATCAAATCTACCATCTATGGTGTCAGGAACCATTAACTTTGTATAAAATACCTTGTTTCTTGAAATTTTTATAATTTTATCATAATACCCATCAATTAAATCTCTTTTTTTATAATTAGATGAAGTATATGAGTTAAAAAATAGCATAATATTAATATCTTTATATATTTAAATAAATTATCATAAATAAAGTTTATTTAATAGGAACAAATATAATAATGCGTTATCTAAATTGTTTTTTGATTATAATTGTATTTTTATTAACTGGTTGCGTTCAAACCAAACAGATAAATGGAATATCCTTCAATAAAATTAATGATTTTAATGTGGAAATAGGCAAAACTTCTAAAAATTCACTAATAAATAAATATGGACCACCTTCCTTCGAGAGCCCTTTCAATAAAAATATTATTTATTATATATCTCAAAATACCATTTACAAAAACCTTGATGCTCCCCAAGTAAAAAAAATGATACTTTATAAAGTCAATTTAGATAAAAACAATATTGTTAAAGAATTTAAACAATATGACGAAAAAAATATAGAAAAAATAGAAATTGCAGAAGATGCTGTAGGACAAAATGATAATAAATTAATGTTAATAATCAAAGAAATGATAGGAAACATGCAGAAGAGAAATTTACAAAATTAAAAGTGCAAATATGATTTATTTTTTGGAATTTCTGAATTGTTTTTAAACTTTAAAAATTTATCCTCATAAATATCAAAATTACCTATTTTAGTAATTTTAATATTAACTTCTTTAGAAATTTTTTTAATTAACTGTTCCTGGTCTTGGTTGCAAGAAAATAACAACTCATAATCATCTCCTCCATATAATGCAGATTCTAACAACAAATTATTGGTAACATTTTGAATATGAGGTATCGGAATTTTATCTAAATCAAGGTGAATACATAAACCAGAATTAACAGCTAAATGAGTTGCATCTTGAATTAATCCATCAGATATATCTATCATAGAATTCGCTACATTATTTAAAAGCAAACCTAAACTAACTCTTGGTTGTGGTATTAAATATTTTTTTTGTGCTATTGATAAATGATTTGATGTTTTATTAAAGTTATCTAATCCAATTTTCGATAAGCCTAAGACACCAGATACAAATAAGAAATCACCATTCTTAGCACCACTTCGGGAGATAGAAGTACCCGTTCGTGTTTGTCCAAAAATAGTTATAGTAATATTTATATGAGATGGCGAGCTTGTTAAGTCTCCGCCTATTAATTCTAAATTAAATATTTCTTGATCTTCTTTTAAACCTTTACAAAAATTAGGAATAAAAAAGTCTACCTTGTTTTTGGGAATACTTAAAGACAGGTTATAAAAGAGAGGTTTAGCACCCATTGATGCCATGTCAGATAGATTAACTCTTAAACTTTTTTTGGCAATATCTGCAGGATGTTCTGTTCCAAAAAAATGGACACCTTCAACCAACGTATCTGTACTAATTATAAGATCTTTATTAGCATTTTGTTTAAAAACAGCTGCATCGTCTTTTAAATTTCTTCCAATATTTCCTGTAAGAGGTTTAAAATATTTATTTATATAATCAAATTCATTCATATTTTATTCAGAAATTTTTTCTAAAATAGCATTTGCAAAATTTGGATCACCTCCAAAAACTGTCATAATACTAATATATTCATTTACAATAGTTGTTTTTTTAAAATTTTTTTCAAAACAGAGTTCATATGTGGCTAATCTTAAAATTGTTTTTTCAGTTACACTTAGCCTTTCAAATGACCAATCACATGACAAATTATCAGATATTAACTTATCAATATTATCTATATTATCTAAAACCCCATTTATAATAGATTTAAAAAGATTTAAATCTATTTCTTTGATGTCCAATTTTTTTAAAATAAATGAAGAATAATTCTCCAAAAATGTATTAATAATTGTATTTATATCTGAATTTAAAAAGAAAGCTCCATAAAGAACTTGGGTTGAACAAATTCTAGAACCTGTTTTTTTTCTAACTGAAGCATGTCTAATGTTAGACTTTTTATAACATTTAATCATAAATGGAATTTTGTTTTATATCTAGTAAAGACAAACAAGCGAGTGCAGCTCCACCACCCTTATCTGAACCTAAAGGGTCAGATCTTTTAAGGGCTTGGTTTTTATTTTCTACTGTTAAAATACCATTTCCAATAGGAACAGAAAAGTTTAATGCCAAATCAGTTATACATCGAGCAGACTCATTTGATACAATTTCAAAATGATAAGTCTCACCCCTGATAATACAGCCAAGAGCTACATAACCATCATAAATTTTCTTTTTTGATGATTTATCTAAAATAATTTTTATAGCAGGGCCAATCTCTAATGCACCAGGAACAAAAAGGGTTTCATACATAATTTTTTTTGACTTAAGTATGCTTGAAGCACCTTCAATTAAATTATTAGTTATATCTTCATAATATGGCGAGCAAACCAAAAGAATTTTTTTGTTAACAATACTCAATTTATTTTTTTCCACCCCTTGATGGTCAATCCAAAACCATTTAATGCAATTGCAGAAGCTTTTTTATTAGATAAAATAGTCATATTTTTTACTCCTAAATCAGTTAATATTTGAGCTCCAACCCCATAATCTCTTATGTTATTATTTTTAGTTATTAAATTTTTTGGCTTAGACAAATTATTTGATATAGATATTGGTGATTCATCTCTAATTAAAATTATTATTCCATTTTTATTTTCAGAAATTTTTATCATTGCCTTAGAAAGTTCTGAGCCATTCCTTTCACTAGATTGGTCACCTAATACATCAGAAAAAAGATCCAAAGCATGAACCCTAACAAGGATTGTATCATTACTATCAATAACTCCTTTTACTAATGCAATGTGCTCTGAATTATCAATTATATTTTTAAAAAAAATTATTCTCCAAACACCTCCAAATTGACTCTCCAAAATAGATTCAGAAATCCTTTTAACGTAAACTTCATTCTTTCGACGATAAGAAATTAAATCTGCTATTGAAGCAATCTTGATATTATGTTTTTTAGAAAATTTTATAAGGTCGGGCAACCTTGCCATTTCACCATTATCATTCATTATTTCACAAATAACACCAGAAGGATTAGAGTTTGCCAATTTAGCAATATCAACCACAGCTTCGGTATGACCAGCTCTTATAAGAGAACCTCCATCCTTTGATATAAGGGGGAAAACATGCCCAGGAGTAGTTATATCATTTTTTGTAGAATTAATATCTATTGCAGTTTTAATAGTTAAAGATCTATCTGCAGCAGATATGCCTGTAGTTACCCCTTCAGTTGCTTCTATTGAAACTGTAAATGCTGTCTCAAACCTTCCCTCATTTCTTCTCTCCATAAGAGATAAGCCTAGTTTTTCTGATTGAGTACGTGTCAATGATAAACAAATAAGTCCTCTACCATATTTAGCCATGAAATTAATAGTTTCAGGAGAAGCATACTCTCCCAAAACACATAGATCTCCTTCATTTTCTCTATTTTCGTCATCAACTAAAATGAATATTTTACCTTCCGAGGCGTCTTTTATAACCTCTTCAATACTAGATAAACTCAATTAAATCTCCAAAAATACTTTTACAAAAGTTATTTACTTGCATTAATTCTTTCTAAATATCTTGCTAAAATATCAATTTCTACATTAACAAGTGTGTTTGGTTTATAAATTTTAAAACTAGTATTGTCCCATGTAAAAGGGACAATATTTACTGAAAATGTATTATCTATTATTTCATTAATAGTTAAAGAAACCCCATCAATTGTTACAGATCCCTTAGGAGCAAAATATTTCATAAATTTCTTATTTACTAAAAAAACAACTTTAAAAGAACCATTAATTTTTTTTATCTCTTTGACTGTGGCTGTAGTATCAACATGTCCATACACAAAGTGACCACCTATTTCATCACCTACTTTTAATGATTTTTCTAAATTTATGAAATCACCAACCTTCCATTCTAAAAAATTGGTTTTTGAAACAGTTTCATCACTTACATCAAAAAATAATACACAATCATTTCTTTTTTTTAGGGTAAGGCATATACCTGAACATGAAACAGATGCACCAATCAATAAATCATCAGAATTAAAATCAGAAGAATATTTATTATTCTCTACTTTAACTGAAAGTTCCCAATCACTTGGTTGAGCAATGTTTTCAATTTTACCAATATGACTAATTATGCCTGTAAACATTTTTAAGCCTCATTTGAATGATTACGTATTTCTAAAACATCATCATCAAGTATTCTTAAAAATGATATTTGGTATTTTTTAAGTTGTTCAATATCTTTATGGTTTAAATCATTGATAAAAGGAAGTCCATCATTTCCAATAATTTTACCCGAACGAAATATAATTAGTTTATCAACCATATTTAAAGATAATAAAATTGTGCTGAGTTTTGATCCTGATTCAATTAATAAGTTATTAATACCTTTGTTACAGAGATCCCTAAAAATAAAATTAAAGAATTCCTTATTATTTAGATCTTTATTAACCATTATTTTCTTAATATTAGATAGTTTGTTAAGATGGTTACTAGAGTCATTTAAAGAATATAGATAAATATCATTGTTTATATTGTCTTGAAAAATTTTATAACTAGAGTTTAATTTCAAATATCTATCTAAAATTACTATTGCTGGAGATCTATTTTCCATTCCTTCAAGTCTACAATTTAACATAGGATTATCAGTTATAATTGTTGAACTTGATGTTAAAATAGCATCATTTTGTGCTCTAATAAAATGTGTGCTTCTTCTACTTAATTCATTTGTAATCCATTTTGATTTTTTGTTTTTAAGAGCTATTTTTCCATCTAATGAACATGCAATCTTCAGAGTAACAAAAGGCTTGTTATTATGTAATCTTGAAAAAAAACCATCATAAATGTCTAAAGCGTCTTTTTCCATATACTTACTATGCACTTTTATATTATTTTTTTTAAAAAGATTTATACTTTTTCCATTTGTTCTTGGATCTGGATCAACACAGGAAATAAAAACTTCAGAAATACCAGACTCAATTATTAAGTCTGCACAAGATTTTCCATTAGTGTTTTTATGCGAGCAAGGTTCAAGAGTTACATAAATTGATGCATTTAGTAAAACTTTTTTATCTAAGACCTTATTTAAAGCATTTTCTTCAGCATGGGGTCGACCTGAGAAAGATGTTCTACCTGAAGAAATAAATATATTGTTTTTTACAATAACACAGCCCACTGGAGGGTTTTGTCCAGTTGAACCTTTTGATCGAAAGGCCTCTAATAAAGCAAGATTCATCCATTTTTTATCATCATTTGGCATGTTTAAATAAATTTTAGTAAAAATTAGTCATTGATTTCTTTTTCAACAAACTTTTCAAAATCTTTTGCTTCTCTAAAATTTCTATAGACAGAAGCATATCTAATGTAAGCTACGTTATCAATCTCTGCTAATGCATTCATTACCAGTTCTCCAATAAGCTTGGATTGAACATCACTGTCACCGCTTGATTCTAATTGTCTGACAATACCGTTAGCAGCTCTATCAATATCATCATCATTAATTTGCCTTTTTCTTAATGCCATAAGCATTGATTTCATCAACTTATCCCTATCAAACGGTATTTTTTTACCATTTCTCTTAATTACAGATAAGTCTCGTAGTTGTATTCTTTCAAAAGTAGTAAAACGAGAACCACAACTAGTACATAATCTTCTACGTCTAATAGTTGCTCCATCATCGCTAGCTCTAGAGTCTTTAACTTGGGTGTCCTCTTTACCACAAAATGGACATCTCATTATTTACTCCTTATATTAATAAATTGGAAATTTTGAGCAAAGTTTTTTCACATCCTCAAAAACAGTTTTTTCGCACTCTTCGTTTGATTGTCCATTATCAAAAGAATCTAAAACATCTGCTATAAAATTTCCAATTAAAGCAAATTCTTGAGAGCCAAAACCTCTGGTCGTTGCTGCAGCTGATCCAAATCGAATACCGGAAGTTATAGTAGGAGGTAAAGGATCAAATGGAATACCATTTTTATTACAAGTTAAACCAGCATTTTCTAAGGCAATTTCGGCATTTGCTCCAGTAATATTTTTACTTTTTAAACTTAATAAAACTATATGATTGTCAGTACCACCCGAAATAATTTCAAAACCTCTATTTAATAAAGTATTAGATAGAGTCTGTGCATTCGAAACAATATTTTTGGCGTATACTTTAAATTCATCTGTAAGAGCTTCTCCAAAACCAGCGGCCTTTCCTGCTATCACATGCATTAAAGGTCCACCTTGAAGACCTGGAAAGACTGCAGAGTTAATTTTTTTAAAAAAATTCTCATTATTAGTTAAAATCATTCCACCTCTTCCAGACCTAAGAGTTTTATGAGTAGTAGTTGTTACAATATCTGCGTAATCAATTGGATTTGGATGAACACCTCCAGCAACTAAACCAGAAAAGTGAGCCATATCAACTAAGAAAAATGCATTAACTTTATCAGCAATTTCTCTAAATTTTTTAAAATCTATAATCCTAGAATAGGCAGAACCACCCGCAATTATTAATTTAGGTTTATGTTCAAGAGTCAATTTTTCAATTTCATCAAAATCTATTAATGAATTATCTTTTCTTACACCATACTGAATCGCATTAAACCACTTACCAGAAAGGTTAGGTTTAGCACCATGAGTAAGGTGACCTCCAGCTGCCAAACTCATACCAAGGATCGTATCTCCAGGCTTAAGCAAGCTTAAAAAAACAGCTTGATTTGCTTGTGCGCCAGAATGAGGTTGTACATTAACAAATTTGGCGTTAAATAATTTTTGCGCTCTATTTATGGCTAATTGTTCTACTTCATCAACAAATTCACAACCTCCATAATATCTTTTACCAGGTAAACCCTCAGCATATTTGTTAGTTAGAACAGAACCTTGCGCTTGTAACACAGATCTAGAAACAATATTCTCAGAAGCAATCAATTCTATTTGATTTTGTTGTCTAAAAAGTTCTTTATTTATAATGCTAGATAAAGAAGGATCATAATCAGCTATATCTTTGTTAAAAAAACCTTCTTTGTAGTACATTATAAACCTCTTAATAATTAATTATATTTTGTTTACTCTGAGACTATGTCTTCCAGCCTCAAAATCAGTTTTCAAAAACTCTTCAACAATCTCTAGCGCTATTTTTTCACTTAAAATTCTTCCACCCAATGCCAGTACATTTGCATCATTGTGTTTTCTACTTTTAGACGCCATTTCTACTGAAGTACATAATGCTGCTCTAATATGTTTAAATCTGTTAGCAGCCATAGATATGCCAATACCAGTGCCACAAAACAAAATACCAGTGGTATCCTTATTGTTTTTCAATTTATCTGACAAAATTCTTGCATAATCTGGATAATCTACAGCATCCAGTGAGTTACATCCTACATCTTCAACTTGAAAATTCTGTTTAATTAGAAAATCCTTTACTTTTTCTTTTAAATTAAAACCACCATGATCTGAAGATAGAACGATTTTTTTAAACATAAAATAATACCTAGTTTGTAAATTATATTTAACTCAGATACTAACAAACTTCAATTTTAAAGTTGATTTTTAGAACAAATTTAAAGTTTAATAATCAAAATTAATTATTAAATTAAATAAAATATTATTGTTAATTAACCAATAAATAATAAGTGTGGGAATTAGTGATATAAAAAGTGAAATTAGGAGTTTTAATTTTAAGTTAGGATTATCGGGTGCAGATTTAGCATTACCTATGATTTTATCTCCAGATACATTAACTCCAAATGGAAGAGACATAAAAAACACAATTAACCAAATCATTAAAAAAACTAAAAACAAAGAAACTGGACTCATCTATACTTCCTAAACCCTGTTAATATGAATATCTATTATCGGCCTTTTAGAAAAAGAAGATTTAAATTCACGTCTCACTAGTTTTGAAATTTGATAAGATAATTCACTATCTAAATTATCTAAGTTTGTATTTTCGTTCTCTATTAACCCTTCTATTTTTATAGCTGTATCAGCTATAACAGTTGAAACATTTTTTTCATTTGATACTCCTGTTTGAGTAATTTGAGGAGAAATTAAGAGATCTCCATCTTTATTTAAAACAATAGAGATAGATACAAATCCATTCCATAAACCGTGTCTTCTAGAAACAAACCTTTCATCATCTATAGGTATAACCTCGCCAGCATCATAAACATGTGTGGTAAAATTAAGCTTTGATACAACTCCATGAGAATTTTCATTAAGTTTAATAAATTCTCCATTCTTTGGTTTTATAACAACTGGAACTTGGCATTCATTTGCTAATATTGAATGTGCTTCAATGTGCTCCCTAGTTCCATGAACGGGAATAGAAATTTTAGGTTTTATGAATGAGTACATATCAATTAACTCATCTCGTGAAGGATGTCCTGAAACATGAACATTTTTATCATTATCAGTAATTATTTCGACCCCTTTTTCTAGAAATCTATTTTGAACCTTAGAAATTGCATTTTCATTACCAGGAATTTGTCTGCTAGAAAATATTACCGTATCACCTCTAGTTAAATTAATATATTTATCTAAATCTTTAGAAATTCTGGAAAGTGCTGAATTAGGTTCTCCTTGTGAACCTGTACAAATAATAAGAAGATTAGATTTGGGTATTAAATTTATATCTTTGAAAGAGACTAGATCCGGAATATTCGTTAAATAACCAACTTCTTTAGCAGCATCGATAGCTCTTAATAAGGCTCTTCCAATGATCACAACAGATCTACTTGTTTTTAAAGCTATATCAAGAAGTGATTTAATCCTGCTAATATTTGAAGAAAAACATGTGGTAAGAACTATATTTTTTTTATTTTTAATTTCTTTTAACAATCCATTATAAGCAAACGTCTCAGAAGGTGTTCTTCCATCAACTAATGCATTAGTTGAATCACATACCATTGCCAAAACACCATCACTACCTATTGATCTAAAGCTTTTAAAATCAATATTTTCACTCAAGTTTTTTGATTGTTCTAGCTTCCAATCGCCAGAATGAAATATTTTACCTTTTGGAGTAGATATTAAGATTGATATTGGATCAGGAATTGAATGCGAAGTGTCTATAGCTTTTACCTTAAAGTCACCAATTATTATTTCTTGGTTTACATTAAGGACATTAAGCTTTAATAGCCCTCCTTTTTTATTTTCGTTTAATTTTCTTTTTAATAACGCAATTGTAAAGGCAGTTCCCCAGACAGGACAATTTATATATTCTGCAAAATATGGAATTGCACCAATATGATCTTCATGTCCATGAGTTAAAAAGATACCTAAAAATTTATCTCCTAAAGATTTAATAAATTCAAAATCAGGTAATAAAACATCAATTCCTAAATCTGTTTCATCTGGAAAAGAAATTCCTAAATCTATAAGTATCCATTTGTCATTAAAATGATATAAATTTGCATTCATACCTATTTCTTCGGACCCACCAACAGGAAGAAAAATTAAATCTGATTTATCAAAACTCATTAAAATACCAAAGTTACCTAAACACTTTTATTTTTTAAATATAAGTAAACCAAACCCACTAAGGTAAGATCATCTCTTATTAAATCCACACAAGAAAGAGATTTCTTAAACAAATGACTTAACCCCCCTGTTGCTATGACTTTATAATCACTATAATCATCATTTGATTTAATCTTTTGAATTAAGCCCTCGATCATTGAAACATAACCCCAAAAAATACCTGACTCCATGGCGTTAATAGTATTTTTACCTATTATTGAACTTCTATCAGTTAAAGCTTTCAGGGATACCCTTGGAAGACTTGCAGCTGCCATATAAAGAGATTCTAAAGATAAATTTATACCAGGTGCAATTATACCGCCATTATAACTACCATCTTCACCAACCAAATCAAAAGTAGTCGCAGTGCCAAAATCAATTACAATTGCTGGAGAAAGTCCTAGTTTTTCAGTGGCATAAGAATTAACTATTCTATCAGCCCCAGCTTCTTTGGGGTTGTCAATATTAACCTTTAGTCCTAAATCCATACCCTCTTCACCAACAACCAGTGGTGATATTTTAAAATATTTTCTAATTAGTGATTTAATATTAAACAAACTCTCTGGAACAACAGATGCTATACATATACCAGTAATATCTTTTATTTTAAAATTTGACAAATCCAGCATTTGCAAAAGCCAGGGATAATACATATCAGCGGTTCTTTTGGTATCATTATTTATTCTCCAACAACCACATTGCTCAATTTTTTTGGAATAAGAATATAACGCAAAAACAGTATTTGTATTTCCACAGTCAATTACTAATATCATGATAAACCTTTATTAATAATAGAATAATTATCAATAGAATTATACTCATATATATCTGTACCAGAAGCTAATTTTATAGTACCAGCATCCCCTAACCCTAAAAAAGTACCTGAGATAGTCTCCGTATTCGAATTAAATTTTATAGAAATAGTTTTCATTTTATATTTTAAGAAGCTATTAATTTTATCTTTAAAAAAAATGAACCCATTTTCATTCCAAATTTTATAATTAAAAAAAAATTGGTTTAGAACTTCATAAGCAATTTCTTGAAGTGACATTTTCAAATCAATATAATCGGTAATATTTGTTGTTTCCCATTTATCTTCAATTTCAGGTGATTTTTTTACATTGAGACCAATTCCTGCAACAATAAAATCATGAGAAGATTCTAAAAGAATACCTGAAATTTTTTTGTTTTTAACTAGAATATCGTTAGGCCATTTTAATTCTATTAATTTTTGATTAATGCCAAATTTAACTAACAGCTCAATGATTGAAATTCCTAAAATCAATGACAATTGTTGCCAATACTTTTTTTCTTGTTTAGGCCTTATAATTGTTGATAAAAACAAGTTACCTTCCAAAGAAGTCCATTTATTATCATTTCTTCCTCTACCCTTTGTTTGCGAATAGGATAGATAAGATGTGCCCTCGTCCAAACCAGCCTTAGCACCCTCCAATGCAATATCATTGGTGCTTGAACAAGTAGTAAGTGTTTTTAAATTTATATTTACCAAATAATACTCAATACTTGTTAATATGAAGCTATAAAAAGATATTGCTATTGTTTAATTGTAGAAAAAAAATTTATTTTTAATTATCCACCAAAATCATCTAACATAATGTCTTCTCTATCGACACCTAAATCAAGAAGCATATTAATAACAGATTGATTCATCATAGGTGGGCCACACATATAATACTCACAATCTTCTGGAGCAGGATGGTCTTTTAGATATTGTTCATATAACACATTATGAATAAATCCTGTGTGACCTTCCCATTTATCTTCTGGCATTGCATCAGACAAGGCTACGTGCCAAGAAAAATTTGGATTTTCTTTATCCAATTTATCAAAGTCTTCAACATAAAACATTTCTTTCTTTGATCTTGCACCGTACCAAAAAGTTATTTTTCTTTTTGTTTTAATTCTATTAAATTGATCAAATAAATGACTTCTCATTGGAGCCATGCCTGCGCCACCACCAATAAAGACCATCTCTTTTTCTGTCTCTCTGGCATAAAACTCTCCAAAAGGTCCAGAAATAACAACTTCATCACCTGCTTTTAAATTAAAAATATATGAAGACATTTTTCCAGCAGGAATACCTGATGAGCCTGGCGGAGGTGAAGCTATTCTTACATTTAACATGACAATGCCCTTTTCATCAGGACAATTCGCCATAGAGTAAGCTCTTTCAATTGGTTCATTACTTTCTGCATTAAAATCCCATATTTTAAATCTATCCCAATCTTCATGATATTCCTTTGCAACCTCAAAATCTTTATAAGATAAAGAATATTTAGGAGCCTCAATTTGAATATAACCACCTGCACGAAAATTAACGTCTTCACCTTCTGGCAATTCTAAAATTAGTTCTTTTATAAAGGTAGCAACATTGTCATTACTTCTTACTTTACATCTCCATTTCTTTACACCAAAAACTTCTTCAGGAACCTCTATTTCCATATCTTGTTTAACTGCAACTTGACAGGAAAGTCTATCACCACAAGTAGCTTCTCTTTTATTTATATGACCTTGTTCTGTTGGGAGTATAGCACCACCACCAGAGTGTACTTTAACTCTACATTGAGCACATGTACCTCCACCTCCACAGGCAGAAGGGACAAAAAGTTTTTCTGCCGCTAATGTTTGTAATAATTTACCACCAGCTGGAACTGTAACAGTTTTCTCACCATTAATGGTAATATTGACGTCTCCAGATGATACAAGTTTACTTCTAGCAAATACAATGATTGAGACTAAAGTTAGAACAATCATGGTAAAGAGAGTAATACCAAGTATAAAAGTATCCATTTAAAAAATCCTCATAATTTAACGCCTGAAAAACACATGAAAGCCATTGCCATTAATCCCGCAGTAATAAATGTAATCCCTAGCCCCTGAAGACCATCTGGAATGTCACTATATTTAAGTTTTTCTCTTACACCTGCCATCGTAGCTATAGCCAACGCCCAACCAAAACCGGAAGCTATTCCATAAGTCGTAGCTTCAGAAAAATTATAATCACGTTCTACCATGAACAAAGAACCACCTAAAATAGCACAATTGACTGTAATTAAGGGTAAAAATATACCTAATGCATTGTAAAGAGGTGGAAAATACTTGTCTAATATCATTTCTAAAATTTGTACTAATGCTGCAATAACACCTATGTAAGAAATAAGGCCTAAAAAAGTTAAATCTACATCAGGAAATCCAGCCCAAGCTAGAGCACCAGGTTTTAATAAATATGTAAGTATTATGTTATTTGCTGGGACGGTTATTGATTGAACAATCATTACTGATATACCAAGACCAATAGCTGTAGATATTTTTTTTGATACTGCAATAAAAGTACACATTCCTAAAAAGAAAGATAAAGCAAGATTTTCAACGAATATTGCTTTTACAGCTAATGAAATTAAACCTTCCATCAATGAGCCTCTAATGATTGAATTTTATATTCACGAGCTTCAACTTGTGATTTCTTCCATGTACGAACGCCCCAGATTAAAAAGCCAATAATAAAAAAAGCCGAAGGTGGTAACAATAATAAACCATTAGGTACATACCAACCACCATTGTTTACGGGGTCCAGGATCGTAATTCCAAATAAAGTACCTGAACCAAAAAGTTCTCGTACAACACCTACACACATCAAAAGAAGACTATAACCTAGACCATTACCTACTCCATCTATAAAAGAATCTAGCGGCTTATTTTTCATGGCAAAAGCTTCTGCTCTACCCATAACAATGCAGTTAGTTATTATCAAGCCTACAAAAACAGACAGTGTTTTTGATATTTCATATGCAAATGCTTTAATTATTTGATCAACCAAAATAACTAATGAAGCAATTATTACCATTTGAACAATAATCCTAATTGAATTTGGAATATAATTTCTTAAAAAAGATATAAACAATGAAGAAAAACCTGTAACTGCAATAACTGCCAAGGACATAACAAATGCAACATTTAATGAAGAAGTAACTGCTAAAGCAGAACAAATGCCTAACACCTGTAAAGTTATTGGGTTATTATCTACAAGAGGATCTACAAGTAATTGCTTTCTGGTTTGAGACATTATGCTAACCCATCTTTAAAATTATTAAGAAATTTTTTAAATCCAGCTTCACCCATCCAAAATTTCACTAAATTATCTACACCGTTAGACGTAAGAGTTGCTCCTGCTAAAGCATCAATATCATGGTTTGGGTCTTTTTTAACTTTTGTGATTTGAATCATAAGATCACCTTTATCATTATTTAACTTCTTACCATTCCATTGAGCTTTCCATTTAGGGTTATCCACTTCAGCACCTAATCCAGGTGTTTCAGCATGTTGATAAAATTGAAGGCCGAAAATATCGTTGCAATTTTTTTCAAGAGCAATAAAACCATATAGTGTTGACCAAAGACCATATCCATGGATTGGAAGAATTACCTTATCTAGAGTGCCATCATCTTTTTTAAGTAAATAAATAGTAGCATAATTAGTCCTTCTACCTATAAGAGCAGGATCTTCTTTCAAAGAAATACTAAGTAAAGGGTCTTGCGCAGCTTTTTTATCGTCAAATGATAAAGGATCAAATTTATCTGTAAACTTTCCAGTATTTAAATCTACAACAGCAGGCTGAAATGAAGCAAAAGTTTTTTGTACATCCATCCCATTATAATATACACCTGCAACTTGTAATATATTTTTTTGCTTGTCTAATGTCTTGTTAACATCTTGAATTTCCTTGAGATTTACAGCAGCAAATGAAACTACCATTGAGCAAACAAAGCAAAGTATCGTAGCAACAATGACTGTTTTTATTATGCTATCAACAGGCATGTTTTTAAATTTAACAAATAAATTATTAGAATTAGACATTTAATTTTGCCCTTCGTTTTATATTTGCCATTACAACAAAATGGTCAATTAATGGAGCAAAAATGTTACCGAACAAAATAGCTAACATCATACCTTCTGGAAATGCTGGATTTAAAACTCTTATCATTACAACCATGAAACCAATTAAAGCTCCATAAATATATCTACCAGTATTAGTATGACTAGCAGAGACAGGTTCTGTTACCATAAAAACCAAACCAAAAGCGTAACTTCCAATTACAAGGTGCCAATACCATGGCATACTAAACATCGGATTTGTATCTGATCCAATCCAATTAAGAAAAGAAGAAAAAACAATCATCCCAAATAAACAGCCAACAATCATTCTGTAATTAGCAATTTTTGTTAATAAAAGAAAACATAACCCGATAGCACAAGCTAAAGTAGAAGTTTCACCCAAAGATCCTTGAATAGTTCCTAAAAAAGCATCCATCCAAGTTATTCCATAATTACTTAAACTTTCATATCCTTCAGATGCCGCAATACCAAGAGATGTTGCACCAGAAAAGCCATCAACTGGGGTCCAAATAGAATCTCCTGACATATAAGCTGGATATGCAAAGTATAAAAAGGCACGTCCAGTTAAGGCTGGATTAAGAAAATTTTTACCAGTTCCACCAAACACCTCTTTACCAACGACAACACCAAATGCAATTCCCAAAGCTACTTGCCACAATGGAGTCGAAGCAGGCAAGGTTAGAGCAAAAAGCATTGATGAAACAAGAAAACCTTCATTCACTTCATGACCTCTAATAGTAGCAAAAGTAACCTCACAAATACCTCCTGCTATTAATGTCGTTAGATAAATAGGTAAAAAGTATAACAAGCCATGTAAAATATTAGATAATAAATTTTGAGGATCTAAACCTATACCAGTAATTTGTAAAAATGAAATTCTCCAACCAGACAATTCTTTCAAATCTAACGAAGATAATGCAGTGTTTGTTTGAAGGCCAGTATTGTACAAAGCCCAGATAACGCAAGGAATGGTTGATATCACGACATAAGTCATAACTCTTTTCATATCAACAAAGCTTCGTGCATGAGGTGCAACTTTAGTTACTGTATTACTAGTAAAAAATATTGTCTCAATCATTTCAAAGATTGGATAATATTTTTCGTATTTACCTCCTCTTTGAAAATTTGGCTCAATAGAATTAAAGTAACTGCGAAGTGACATTAATTAACCTTCTTTTTCTATTTTAAATAAACTATCTCTCAAAGCTGTCCCGTATTCATACTTAGCAGGACATGCAAATGTGCATAATGCTAAATCTTCTTCATCTAATTCTAGAGCACCTAAAGATTGAGCAACATCGGTATCCATTACCAAAAGAGACCTTAAAAGTTGTGTTGGCAAATAATCTTGGGGCATTAAAGTTTCAAAAACTCCAGTTGGAACCATGGCTCTCCTACCACCATTTAGATTTGATGTTAAATTAAACAACTTAAAAAAAGTAAAAGCTGATAAGAGAACAGGCATAACAGAAAATTTTCTAGGTTGTGGTTTTATCCATCCAAAAAAATGTTTATCTTTATCTTCTTTAATAATTGTAATTTGCCGCGAATATTTTCCCAAATATGCAATGTCATCAAATGCATGAAAACCAGACAAAACAGAACCTGAAATAATTCTGCAATCCTCAGATTTATCAAATTCCCCTTCTAGTATTTCATCAAGGGAAGCACCTAAAACTGTATTAACTAACCTTGGTTTTTTTGCTAATGGACCGCTTATTGAAATAGTTCTTTCTATATTTATATAGCCAGTTAAAAAAAGGTTTCCAATCGCAATCACATCTTGATACCCGATTGACCAAACAGTTTTTTCAGCGTTTGGCGGATCAAGAAAATGCATATGTGTTCCTGATAAGCCAGATGGGTGTGGACCAAAAAACTCATGAGTTTCAAAATTTTCAATTTTAATCTCACTATTACCTTTAGTGCATACAAAAACTTTGCCTTGCGTTAAAACTGAAATATTTTTCAAACCTTCATTGAATGCTTTAACATTATTATTGATTATTAATTCTGCGTCTGGAGACAAAGGTTCAGTATCCATTGCGGTAATAAAAATTGAAGAAGGGGTACTTTCAGCTGTGGGAACTTTTGAATAAGGTCTAGTTAGAAAAGATGTCCATAAACCACTATCAAATAGACATTTTTTTATGAATTGAATTTTATTTTTTTCATTAGCATTGGCATTAACTATATTAATTCCTTTATCATCTAAGTTGTCAACTTCAATAACAACGCTAAGAAGAACCCTTTTTTCACCTCTGTTAATTTCTTTTACACTTCCACTTGAAGGAGATACATAAAATATTTCAGGGCTATCTTTATGACAAAAAAGAGGAGTTCCCCTTTTCACCTTATCACCTATGTTAACTAACATTTTAGGTTTTAACCCGTTATAGTCAGCACCTAGAATAGCAACAGTTTTAGGTAATTTAACTTCACTTATAACTTGTTTTGGAACACCTGCGATAGGAATATCTAAACCCTTCTTTATTACAAATTTTGACATCTAAAGTAATATTTTTCCTTTATAAACTTGTTTTTATATTGAATAGGTCTAGTTAAATGAAACAATAATTTGTATATAATATATATATAAAATAACAAGAGTTTTTAAAGGTTTTTTTTGTTTTTTTTTGTTTTTGTCAAATAAACAAGATGACTTAAATTAAACAATGGTAAAAATAAAGGTAGTAATAAAAATTGATTGAATATTTTCTTAATATGAAAATTATAAAAAACACAGTTTTTGTAATATTAGCCCTTTCATTTATTTCTTGCTCGGAAAGCCAAAATTATAATGCTGAGCTAAAAGGAAATACTATGGGCACCTATTATGTTATTAACATAGTAGATATTCCTAAAAATCTTGAATTAAAAAAAATAAGGTTAGAGATTGAAAAATCATTAACACTAACAAATAAAATTTTGTCTAACTGGGATAAAAGCTCTGAAATTAGTAAATTGAATGATGTTAAAAATGTTGGCCTGATTAAAATTTCTAATCAGTTAAAAGAAGTTTTAAAACAAGCCAATTTTATAAATAATAAAAGCGATGGTTATTTTGATATTACAGCAGATCCTCTGATAGAATTGTGGGGGTTTGGTTATAAAAAAAAGAAGACAAATATAATACCAACAGAAAATGAAATTAAAAATGCTTTATTATTAGTAAACCAAAAAGAATTAATTAAAATCAATTATACTAAAAATGAGTTTTATAAGAAAAACAAGAATTTAAAATTAAATTTATCTGCGATTGGAAAAGGTTATGGGATTGATCTAATTGGAAAAACATTAGAATCACTTGGTTTAAAAAATTATCTAATCAATATAGGTGGTGACTTGCTTGTAAAGGGCTACAATAAGAACAAGGAAAATTGGAAAATAGGGATTGAAAACCCAAATTTAAAAGAAAAATTGGTAAAAGAGATTATTAATGTCTCTAACAAAGGTATCGCTTCTTCAGGTGATTACAAAAATTTTTATGTAAGTAACGGTAAACAATATTCTCACATAATAAACCCTATTACTGGCAAACCTATTAATCATCAAACTAAATCAGTAACTGTTGTATCTCAAAACGCAACTGATGCTGATGGTTGGGCCACAGCCCTGTTAGTAATGGGAAGAAAAAAAGGTATCAAATTAGCTGAGGATACAAAAAAGGCAGTCCTTTTTATTGAAGATGTTGATGGAAAGTTATTAAAATTCAAAAGTTCAGAATTTAAAAAGTTAGTTAAAGAATAAATTGTATATTTACAACAAGTAATATAAGAAAATTAATTATGGAAATATTTTTTATAACATTTATATTTTTAATCGTAATTATAACGTTAATGTCACTCGGTGTTATGCTAATGGGTAAAAATATCAAAGGCAGTTGTGGTGGATTAAACGCAATTTCAGGTAGTGATAAATGTTCTATTTGTAATAAAGATATTGATCCTAATAACCCTCTTATAGATCAACTCAACTGCAAAAGAAATTAAGACTTTTCAAAAAGTTAATTTGAAAACAACAATAATTAAAAAAGAAATCCCTGAAAGAATTCCGTATAACCAAGATTTCATAACCCATTGGTTACCTTGTTTTTTCCAATTTTCTCTAAAAGCTTTACCCGCAATTATCATAATCAGAAGCAATATAATACCTTCAAATGAAGTATATGAATAATTTTCTAACATATTACCACTAATAATATTTAATTTTATCTAGATCAAATTTCTTTTTTTTGAGTTTCAAAAATATAAATTCCAATGAAAATTAGTGTAAGAGAAATTAAGTGATGAATTTTAAAATCCTCCCCTAAAAAAAGTACAGCTAATAAAGAACTAAATATTGGAACCAAATTTGTATATAAACCTGATCTAGCAGGACCAATTTTTTCAACTCCTTTCATAAAGAAAATTTGTGCCAGAAAAGATGGAAAAATGATAATAACAGCTAAAATGATAACTCCTTTCATGCCAGGTAATACTAGATTATTAGTATAAGTCTCGTAAAGCAGACCTGGCAAAGAACCTAAAAAAGCTACATAGGCAAAAAAGGTCAACAAAGCTAGTGCACCTATTTTAGGTTTTTTCCTTAACCCAACGGCATATACGGCATAGAGCGTACAAGCAAATATCATAATAATATCACCCTTATTAAATTCAAAATTTTTAAGAGTATTAAAATCTCCAGAACTAACAACAACCAACACAGACAAGAAAGTGATTAGAACTCCTATGAGTTGCTTAAAGTTAACTTTTTCATTTAACCAAAACCAAGCAATTATTATTATAAAAGCAGGCATTGTTCCTTGTACAATACCTAGATTAATAGCAATAGTATCATGAGCAGCAATATAATAAGAAGAATTGAAACCAGTAAATCCAAATAAACCCATAATCACAAGCCATTTTAACTGTGAATTTAGTATAGACCAAGTTTTTAGTAATTCTTTTCTGCATATTATGGTAAGGATAATTGAAACAAAAAACCATCTCACACTTACTATCAATAGAGGAGACACTTCTCCAACGGCAGCTCTACCTGCAATTGTGTTAAAAGCCCAAAAGAGAGATGTGAGCATTAACAATAAATGAGCGTTAGTTAAAATTTTCATGAAATAAAATTTTTAAGATACCTTGATTATAGTATTGAATAAGATAGTATAACTTGTTAATTAATAAATATAGTAATTATTAATGTTTTCAATTTTATAATCTCGGGAGATAGTATGTCAGACACCCAATACCTTGCAGCAAAAACGATAGATGAAGCTGTTCAAGCTCATAACCAAGCCAACGGTTCTGCTAGATTTTTAGCAGGAGGAACAGATTTATTGGTTCAAATTAAAAGTGGTATAAAAAAACCTAATTTAGTTATAGACGTGAAAAAAATCGTTGAACTAAATAATATTGAAGAAATTTCAGAAAATGAATTTATTGTTGGAGCTTCAGTTTCTGGTGCTAATTTAAACAGAAATAAAAAATTCGCATCATTATGGCCGGGAGTTATCGAAGCTTTTAGATTAATTGGATCAGAGCAAATTCAAGGAAGAGCCTCTTTAGGTGGAAATTTATGTAATGGTTCTCCAGCAGGTGACAGTGTTCCTGCTCTTATTGCTGCGGGTTGTACTGCTATAATAGCAGGCCCTGATGGAAAAAAAGAATTACCAATAGAAGAATTCCATACAGGACCTGGTAAAACTGTTTTAAAGAATGGTGAAATGTTAGTTAGCCTTAAATTTCCTAAAAGAGAAAGTAACTCGTCTGATGCTTATTTAAGAATGACACCAAGAACTGAAATGGACATAGCAGTTGTTGGTTGTGGCGTAAATCTGACATTGGATAATGATATTTGTACGTCTGTTAGAGTTTCTCTTGGAGCGGTTGCACCAACACCCCTTCTAATAAAAGAGGCATCAGATATAATGGTTGGGACTAATCTAAACTCACAAGTCTTAGAAAAAGTAGCAAAAATATGTATGGAATCTTGTAATCCCATTAATGATAAAAGGGGTACAATTGAGTACAGAACAAAAGTTGCTGGCGTATTGTTCAAAAGAGCAACATTAATTGCAATTGATAGAATTAAAGGAAATTAAAATTATGGCAAAAATTCAAGTTTCAACAAAAATAAATAATGAAAACGTCGATTACTTATGTGAACCTCATGATACAATGCTTACTGTATTAAGAAACGAATTAGAATTGACTGGTTCCAAGGAAAGCTGCGGATCAGGAGATTGTGGGTCTTGCAGTATAATTCTTGATGGAGAGCTAGTTTGTTCTTGCTTAATGTTGGCAGCTGAAGCCGAAGGTAGTAATATAGAGACCATTGAAGGAATGTCTGAAGGTGGAAAACTTCATGCATTACAACAAAAATTTCTAGAAAAAGCTGCATTACAGTGTGGAATTTGTACTCCTGGTTTTTTAATGGCTTCAAAAGCTCTTTTAGACCATAATCCCTCCCCGACTGAAACTGAAGTAAGGTTCTGGTTAGCAGGAAACTTATGTAGATGTACTGGTTATGATAAAATTGTTAAGGCTGTTCTAGAAGTAGCAGATGAAATGAAGGAGAAAGCATAATGAATGAGATTAGTAATAAATGGATAGGCAAAAACACAGTTAGACCTGATGGAGCAGAAAAAGTAACAGGACGTGCACAATATTCATCAGACACAACAATGCCTGGAATGATTTGGGGTCATGTTTTAAGAAGTCCCCATGCACACGCTAAAATAATTTCAATTAATACCAAAAAAGCTGAAGCTTTGGATGGTGTTAAAGCTGTAATCACTTCAAAAGATATAGTAGATTTTCCACTGGACAAGCCTGTTATACTTGGAATACAGGACATGCGCTGGATGTGCAGGAACGTTATGGCTAGGGATAAAGTTTTATTCCATGGACATCCACTGGCAGCTGTTGCAGCAACAACAGAAGCCATAGCTCAAAAAGCTTGTGAACTTATAGAAGTTGAATATGAAGTTTTACCATGGGTAATCGATATTGATGATGCTATCAAACCAGATGCTCCAATTTTACATGATCATATAAAGTTTAATGATAAACCTTCAAATATAGCAGGGACTTTAGAACATAAAAAAGGCAATATTGATGAAGGGTTTGCGCAAGCTGATGTCATAATTGAAAGAGAATTTAAAACAGAGCCAGTGCATCAAGGTTACCTAGAAACGCATTCTTGTTTAGTAAGTGTTGCTGCTGATGGAAGAGCTACTATATGGAGTTCTAGCCAAGGACAGTTTATGGTTAGAGCTATGACCTCTTTTCTTACTGGAATACCACAAAGTAATATTAGAGCCATCCCTGCAGAAATTGGTGGAGGCTTTGGTGGAAAAACAATAGTTTATCTAGAACCTTTAGCTACTGTTTTATCTAAAAAGACTGGTCGTCCAGTAAAAATTATTATGAATAGAGAAGACACTATGAGAGCATCTGGACCAACATCCGGCTCAAAGAGTAAAATAAAAATAGGTGCTACAAAAGACGGTAAGATTGTTGCTGCTCAAGGTACTTATTACCTTCAAGCTGGTGCTTTTCCAGGCTCACCTATTAGAGGCGCAGTTGGATGCTCTCTAGCACCTTATGATATACCGAATGCTCATACTTTTGGATATGATGTGGTATCCAATAGATGTAAAGTTGCTGCATACAGAGCTCCTGGCGCCCCTATTGGCGCTTACGGAGTAGAGTGTGTTTTAGACGAAGTTGCAGAAGCTTTAAAAATGTGTCCGCTTCAATTTAGAAAACTAAATGCTGCAAAAGAAGGCACCGTAGCCGTTCATGGACCAACATACCCTAAAATGGGTTACCAAGAAACATTAGATGCAGCCTTAGAACATCCTCACTATAAAGCTCCATTAGAAAAAAACCAAGGAAGAGGAGTTGCTAGTGGTTTCTGGTTTAATGCTGGAGGTGAATCAAGTGCTCAACTTAACATTACAGAAGATGGAAACGTTGTTGTTACTACAGGTCATCCTGACATCGGTGGTTCTAGAGCATCCATTGCTAACATAACTGCTGAGTTATTAGGTATTCATCACGATAGAGTATCAGTATTAATCGGAGATACGGCAACCATAGGATATAGTAATTTGACTGGTGGAAGTAGAGTATTGTTTGCATCAGCAATGGTAGTAACTGAATCGGCCAAAATTGTAATTAAACAACTTAAGCAAAGAGCTGCTAAGATTTGGGGCATTGATGAAGAAGCTATTGAATGGGAAAATGGTGAAGCACGACCAGCAGGTGATAATGCTGGTAAATTTGATCCACTGTCATTAGCTGAATTAGCTGACAAAGCAACTGCTACAGGTGGTCCTATTGGAGCTGGTTATCAAGTTAATACAGAAGGAGCAGAAGGTGGATTTGCAACTCATATTTGTGATGTTGAAGTCGATGTTGACCTTGGAATAGTTAGAGTTAAAAGGTACACATCAATTCAAGATGTTGGAAAAGCTATACACCCTGATTATGTAGAGGGGCAACTTCAAGGTGGATGTGCGCAAGGTATAGGCTGGGCATTAAGCGAAGAATATATCTATAATAAAAATGGTCATTTAGATAATACTGGTTTTTTAGATTACAGAATGCCAGTCTGCTCAGACCTTCCAATGCTAGATACAGTATTAGTAGAAATCCCAAACCCTAAACACCCACAAGGTGTCAGAGGCGTCGGTGAAGTTCCTTTGGTACCACCTTTGGCCGCTATTTCAAATGCTGTTTACCAGGCACTTGGCAAAAGATCTTATAGTTTGCCTATGTCGCCTCCAAAAGTCTTAAAAATAATTGAAGGTTAAGAAAAATTTAAAGTAGTTTTATTATTTGATTAAATTAATTAAATAATAAAACTACAATTCATAAAATAATTTTTTCTTTGCTTTTTTTTAAATTTATAATTTACCAGTGTTGAGTTAATAGAATATTTATTAAGTTTTAGGGTAAATTAAAATATCATTATTAAGTTTTTAAATTATCCTAATTTTTTTAAATATTTATTCTTTAAAGTTATTTATAAACAGATAGCTCTATATTTTGTTTTATCAAATTGATATAAATAATGTTTAAGATATACAAGGTAAAAAAGATGAATATTGGACTAGTTGGTCTTGGCTCAATGGGCCTAAATTTAGCAAAAAATATCATATCAAAAAAATACAAAGTTTACGCTTATGAAAAAAATGAAAAAATAATTCATGATTTAAAAAAAAATAAAATCGAAGATCTCTTTTTAAATGAATCCTTAGAAGAAATGTTATCGAAAGTATCTTCTCCAAGAATTATTTTGCTTAGCCTTCCAGCTAATAAAATTGATGAATGTATAAATGAATTAATAGATCATTTAAACCCTCAAGACATTATTGCAGACCTTGGAAACTCTCTTTATTTAAAATCTATAGAAAGATATAATTTATTAAAAAAAAATAATATAAGTTTTTTAGGTATTGGTATCTCAGGAGGCCCTAGAGGAGCAAAGAATGGACCTGCTATTATGGCTGGTGGATGTGAACATGCTTGGGCAAACGTAAAACACATATTTGAAGATATTGCAGCAAAATATGATGATCAAAAAGCTTGTTGTTTTTTTGGAAGCCCAGGTTCTGGTCACTTTATAAAATTAGTACATAATGGTATTGAATACGCCTTAATGGAAGGGTTGGCAGAAATAAGCATCATTTTAAGACAGGCTTATGGAATGAATAATGAAGATCAATCAAAAATTTTTAATGAAATTCTAAAAACAGACGCCTCTTCTTTTCTATTAAAAATTACATCAGAAATTATAAACGCAAAAAACTCTCAAAATGATTACTTTATAAATGATGTTAATAATAAAATAGAACAAAATGGTACAGGTATTTGGACTATAAAAGCAGCCCTAGATCTTGGGGTCAGTATTCCTTCTATATATGAAGCAGTTTCAACCAGGTCAATTTCTAAAAATTTTAACCACAAATCTTTACTTATAGAAAATGATAGCAAAAGCTATTCTAATGAAAAGATAAATAAGGATGAACTTGAAGAAATTATTTTTTTTAATTTTGTA
This sequence comes from uncultured Alphaproteobacteria bacterium, assembly GCA_937142855.1. Lineage (GTDB taxonomy): Bacteria > Pseudomonadota > Alphaproteobacteria > Puniceispirillales > Marisalimonadaceae > Marisalimonas. Next base: position 76,739 of record CAKZQZ010000046.1, read on the forward strand.
TGCTCCCTCTTTCAAGGTCTTAATTTAATAAATGAGTCAAATAAATGGGATTTTTTTAATTATAAAATACAAGATGTTTTTCAGGCCTGGAGTGCTGGTTGTATTTTACAAGGTGAGTATCTCAATTTTGTTTCGCAAAAATTTAAGAATTCTCAAAATTTTAATTTAGATTTTCTTTGTAGTTTGATAGAAGAAAAATGTTCTCTAAATTTAACTTTCCTTAGAAATTTCAATATTAATGCAATAAAACATAAAATCCCCTGCCCCGTATTATCATCAAATATTGCATATTATGATTTAATTTTTACGAAACATAGAATTGGAGAAACGATTCAATTGCAAAGAAGTTACTTTGGACTTCACCCATTAAAAAATAAAAATAGTGATGAAATAGTTAAACCTTTCTGGACAAAATTATGAGTAAGAAAAAATTTACTTTTTTAATTATGGGAGTAGCTGGTTCAGGAAAAACAACAATTGCCAAAAAACTGTCACAAAAAATTAACGGTTACTTGATAGAAGGCGATGATTATCATAGTAAGCAAAATATTGACAAAATGAGTTCAGGCATACCGTTAAATGATGATGATCGATATGATTGGCTTATGAAAATAAAAAACGAAATATTAAAAAGGGGAAAAACACAAAATCTTGTAGTAACGTGTTCTGCTCTTAAAAAAAAATATAGATCAATACTTGGTGTTCATGATTATACTTTAGTTTATTTAAAAATTAGTAAAAAGACAGCACAAAAAAGAATTAAATCTAGGCAAGGACATTTTATGCCTGATAGCTTAGTAGATAGCCAGTTTGCGATCTTAGAAGAGCCTCAAAATAGTATAATTCTAGATGAGTCATTAAAGGTTGATGAAATGGTTGAAAAGCTGATCTCAATCTTTAAAACGGCTAATTAATAGTATGAAAAATGATTTCAATGATAATAAAAACTTCAATGAAAACATAGTTTTTGATGATGAATTTCAATCAATTTATAATAAAATGGAGTTTTCAAACGAGAATATCTTTATAACTGGAAAAGCCGGAACAGGAAAGACTACTTTACTGGAATATTTTCGAATTAATTCGAAAAAGAATTTTGTAATACTTGCTTCAACTGGGATATCAGCTATTAAAGCAAAAGGTAAAACTATCCATTCTTTTTTCCTATTTCCTCCAAGAATATTGATTGATGAAAAAGTTAAAAGATTAAGGGGCAAACTTATTCAAAAAGTTGATACTATATTAATTGATGAATGCTCTATGATTAGATGTGATTTACTGGATGCTATTGATAAATCACTAAGACTTAATAGAAATAGTGAAAAAATTTTTGGAGGAGTTCAAATCATTCTCTTAGGAGATATTTATCAACTTCCACCAGTAATACGAGAAAATGAAAAAGAAGTTTTTAATAATTTTTACCCAAATGGGCAATATTTTTTTCATGCAAATTGCTATGATCAAACTGAAATCAAAACTTATGAATTATCAAAGGTATTTAGGCAAAAAGACAAAAATTTTATAAATATTTTAAATAATATTAGAATTGGTAATATAAATAATTCAGACCTATTAACTCTAAATAATAAAATAATTGACCAAAACTCCAACGTTCCCTTCGAAACAATAATTTTATCACCAACTAATAGGAAAGTTGATGAAATAAACAATGTTAACCTTCAAAATATTGAGAGCGAGACATTTTCGTACAGATCAATTGAAACTGGGGACTTTAAAGATAAACCAGCTGATGAAATTCTTGAATTAAAGGTTGGAGCTCAAGTAATGTTAATCAAGAACGATAATAAATCGCCTAAAAGATGGGTAAACGGATCTATAGGAATAATCACTGATCTATCAAATGATAGTATTCAAGTAAAAATTAAAAATAAAATTCATAAAGTAAATAAAGATACTTGGGAAAAATTTGATTATTTAATAAAAAATGACAAAGTAACTCATGAAGTAGTGGCTACATTTACACAATACCCAATTAAGCTAGCATGGGCTGTTACCATCCATAAAAGTCAAGGTCAAACGTTTGAAAAAGCGATAGTTGACCTAGATAAAGGTTCGTTTGCATACGGCCAAACTTATGTTGCATTAAGTAGAGTAACCTCTTTAGAAGGTTTGTTTTTAACAAGAGCAATAAAACCATCAGATATAACATTTCAAGAAAATATAAGTTTTCTTAAATCAATCTAGTCTTAATTTTTTTTCTCTGTAAGCTATCAAAATTCCTGAAATCGCAATAAAAGCCATTCCAATCAAATTCAATAAAGTAGGCCATACATCAAAAAAAAGTTTGCCCCAAATTGTAGCAAAAAATAAATATGAATAATCCATTGGAGCAAGCCAACTACTCTCTGCCGTTTGATAAGCTTTAGCTAATAGAATATTTCCAGTAATATTTAAAATAGAACAAGAAAAGCAAAAAGTAAAAACTACAAAGGTTAATACTGGCCATCCAACAAAAACAAATGGAGCAGATGTCTGAAAAAATGTATTAGCATAAATAAATTCAAAAAATATTACTCCAAGTGAAGCTGATAAAAAAAACATTACGCCCACAGCTAAAGTAAGAGACATAACAGATTCTTCTCTACAATATTTTCTTATTATAATAATATTACAGGCAAAGAAAAAACCAGCCATTATTGGTAAGATTTGTAAAATTGTAAAGTTTACTGACCAAGGCTCTAAAATAAACAAAGCACCTGAGCTACCAATAAAAAGAGCAAAAATTCTCCATATTCCTATCCTCTCTTTAAGAAAAAAAATGGCTAAAAAGGAAACAAAAATTGGAAAAGTATATAACCCTGCAGCCATTTGGGTAAAACTTAACTTTGGCGACGCTGCAAAAAAACAAAACATACAAGTCGTCATCATAAGTGCTCGAAAATATACTGGTTTCCAATTTTTAGGAAAAAGAATAGGAACTCCATTTGTGAGCTTTGCTAACAAAAAAAGTAATAAAATATTACCAATAGATCTTATAAATTGAAGTTGCCAAAAACTTGTTTGGCTAGCCATCAATTTGATTAGGCTATCTTGTAAAGATAGAATTATGACACCTATAATTAACATAACCAGTGAAGTGAAGGGACTATCTTTTATCTGTGGGTTAAAAAAATCTAACTTCAATATTCAACAATCAATATATAGTTTAAAAAAAGGTTTTCTTATATAACCGCTCTATTTTATCTTTATACAAAGTATAAATTTTATATCTTTTTATCTTAAGAGTTGGAGTTAACAAACTGTTTTCAATTGTAAAATTTTTATCAAGAACTATGAATTTTCTTATTTTTTTTGTTTGAGACAAGCCTTCATTTACATGATTAACAATTTTTTGAAAATTATCTGTTAAATTATTAGGATTATATGAATTGGTATTTAATAAGTTTTCATTTGGTACAATCAAAGCTATCAAAAAAGGTCTGTTGTGACCATAAATGATAGCTTGTTCAACTTCTTCATAAGATAATAATAAATTTTCAATAGGAACTGGAGCAATATTTTCACCACCTGAATTAACAATCATTTCATTTATTCTTCCAGAAATTTTAATATATCCATCTTCATCTATTGAGCCTAAATCACCTGTATGAAGCCAGCCATTAATTATTGTTTTATTAGTATTATTTTTATCATTCCAATATCCCTTCATAAGAGATTCACCTCTTACAATTATTTCATTTTCTTTTGATAATTTAACCTCTAAACCTTTTATAGGCACCCCCACAGTATCAATTTTTATTTTATTAATTGGATTACATGATATCAGAGGAGAACATTCAGTTTGTCCATAACCTTGTAAAATATTTATACCTAAAGAATGAAAAAACAAACCTATCTGTTCATTTAATGCGGCTCCACCTGAAATGAAAGCTTGTAAATTACCTCCAAATTTTTTTTGGAATTTTTTTCTGATAATTATTTCTAAAATATAATTTTGTAAATTTTCAATTATACTTAAATTAAATCCTTTAAACTTTTTTGTGCCGAGTTCTATTGTTTTAGAAAATAATTTTTGAACAATTTTGTTCTGATTTAAAAGCTGATTATTAATTTTTTTGTATAAAACTTCATAAAGTCTTGGAACAGCTGTCATTAAAGTAGGTTTCACAGCCAACAAGTCATTGACTATTTGATCACGGTTATCATTGAAATAAATTTCAGCACCAATGAAGATTGGTAAGAAAAAACCTGCTGTATGTTCATATGCATGAGAAAGAGGAATAATAGATAAAAATTTATGATTTTTGACTTTTATTTCTTTTACTAACTCATTTGCTCCAATGATATTTGAAATTATAGATCCATGAGTAAGCATAACACCTTTAGGCTGACTGCTGGTCCCAGAAGTATATATTATACAAGCAACGTCATTTTTTTTAATTTTTTGAATACTTTCTTGAACTAATTTTTGTTTATTTTTAATTTTTAAACCTAGTCTTATTAAGTCATTATATGTATAGAAATTTTGTTTAAATTTAAATTTTTTTGATTTTTTGATTTCATCTACACAAATCACATACTTTATATTATTTAAGGTTGGTAATATTTTTTCTATAAGTGATAATAATTTAGAGTTTATGAAAATTATTGATGTTTTAGAGTGAGATAATAGATATGAGATCTCTTCTTCATTACTAGTAGTATAACCAGGCACTGTTATTGCGCCTAAAGAGATAATGGCTAAGTCAATCACGCACCATTTATAACTATTATCTGCAATGATAGATATTTTATCATTTTTCTTAACGCCTATTTCATTCAAACCCGAGACTAAATTTAGAATAAGATCACTTGTTTCATGCCAAGATACATGTTTCCATTCACCATCTTTTTTAAAACCAAACAAATTTCTATCACTAAAAGATAAAGAATTTTTAAAAAAAATTTGGGGTAAATTATTCATAACAGCCTTAGAGTTTTTTCTATATTATAAGCATATATTAATATGAACTAATATTTATATTTAAAAGATAATTGTATTTTGACAAAATATTGTATGTTTTTAACTTTATATAGCTGGGAGTTATAATAATTTATAAAATTGTTTTAGTATTAACCTTTGCTGTAATTTTGATTTTAGGAATAAAAATGTTAAAAAATCCTATTAGCATTAAAAGTGATTTTGATCCTAATTTGATCAGCTTAAATATTAATGAATATTTAGAAAAATCAGAACAGCAATTTTCTGATATTATACAGGGTGTTTCAAAAAAAATTATTTGGGCTAATAAAACAAATACCAAAACACCAATATCATTAGTTTATATTCATGGATTTACAGCCTCCTCAGAGGAGGTTCGTCCTTTACCTGACCTAATAGCTAAAGACATAAATGCAAACCTATACTATACAAGATTATCGGGACATGGCAGAACTTCAAACGCCATGGTAAATTCCTCTATACAAAATTGGATGAATGACTTACATGAAGCAATCGAAATTGGCTCAAGAATTGGTGAGAAAGTAATAATTCTTTCATCATCAACCGGCGGCACAATAAGTGTTACTTCTGCATTAAATAAAAAACTTTCTAGTAAAATTTTAGGTTATATTTTTATATCACCTAACTTTGGAATTAATAATAAATTTGCAAGTCTCATTGCTTTCCCATTTTCTGAATACTGGTTACAATTAATCCTCGGCAAAACAATGAAACACAGTCCTAGAAATGAAAATAACAAAAAATATTGGACAATGTCATATCCTACAAACGCTCTAATTCCAATGGTGAGATTAGTCAATGAAGTTAATAATAAAGATTTTAGTAATGTTAACAAACCTGCACTATTTTATTTTTCAATGGAAGATAAAGTAGTAAATCCTCAGAAGATAAAAAAATTTATATCTGGATGGGGTGGAAAAAGAACAATAACAATTGTTAAACTTTCAAAAGATGATGATAAGTACTCACATGTTTTAGCTGGCTCTATAATTTCCCCTAACCAAACACAGCAAGCAAGAAAAACAATGGTAAATTGGATTGAAAGTTTGAATTAGATAAAAGTTTAAAAGAAATTTAATGGTGATCCCTACGAGATTCGAACTCGTATTGCCGCCGTGAAAGGGCGGTGTCCTAACCATTAGACGAAGGGACCACTTAAATAAGTTATTAACTTTAATTTAATTAAAAATCAAGCCTCATCTGAACAAATGATATCATCTAGCATTAATTCTACAGATTTACTATTGTTCCAAGTATCAATAATAAGGCTTCCCAAAAAATTGAAGTTTTTATTTTCAAAATCATACAAAACCTTATCTAAACTACTATTTAAAAGATTAAATTTTTTAACCTTTAATTTTTTTGAAGAACCATCATTAATGTAAAAAGAAGCATGCTCATTATTAAAACCAAATCTTCTTAAAGATGAAATTTTAGCGTTAGGAATAATGAATTTTGGTTCTTCCATCTCTGATCCCCATGGCCCCAATAATTCTAACCAATCAGCTAATTCATGAGTACAAGCTGAAACTGGTATAACAGATGATGCAATAAATGAAGCTCTTGGAATTCCATCACTTAAAAAATCATTAACTTTTTTATTAATATAATCGTTAAGGTAATTAATTTGTGTTTCCTCAATTGTAAAACCTGCTGCCATATCATGACCTCCACCTGAACTTATTATTTTAAGTTTTAGAGCTTCTAGTATTATTTTACCTAATGGAATTCCATAAACAGATCTTCCCGAACCTTTACCTATACCCCTATTATTTATTGAAATTATACAAACTGGTCTGTTGTATAATTCTTTCATTCTGCCAGCAACTATTCCAATTATACCTTCATGAAAATCTATACCACTTACTACTATTGCACTTGGTATAATTTTATTATTTTCAAGAATAATTCTTTCAATTTTACCGATGACTTTTTTTTCTAATTCACTAGTTAAAAGCCTTCTCTTATTATTAAGATCATCTAGCCTAGCTGCGTATTCGATAGTTTTATTTTCATTTGTTTCTTTTAAAAGATTAACACCTAATTGACTGTTACCAATTCTTCCACCTGCATTTATTCTTGGACCCAGTGAAAAGCCTAAAGATTGCGTATTAGGTTTTGAACTTAATTTACTTACATCTGATAAAGCTTTAAGACCAAGGTTTTCTCTTTTCATCATTATTGACAATCCTTGTTTAACAAATGCTCTATTTAATCCTTTCAGAGGAACAACATCACACACAGTTCCCAAGGCAACAAGGTCTAAAAATTTCATTAAATTTGGTTCTTTTTTCTTTGAAAAGAAACCTCTATTTCTTAATTCTCTATTTAATCCAATTAAAAAAATAAAAACTACACCTGCAGCACACAAATCTTCAAAACCTTTTTGGGTGTCACTTCTTTTAGGGTTAATAATTGCATATGCTGGTGGTAAAACTTGATCTGGTATATGATGATCTATTACAATCAAATCAAGATTTACTTTGGTCATTGCCTTTAAAGGTTCAAAAGAAGAAATACCACAGTCTACAGTAATGATTAACTCTGACCCTTTATCATAAAGAGACTTTAATGCCTGTTCATTTGGTCCATAGCCCTCTAGAAACCTATCTGGAATATGAATATAGGTTTGGCAACCACAATCTTCTAAGTAGCTTGAAATCATGGCAGCTGAAGTTGCACCATCAACATCATAATCTCCAAATATTCCAATAGGTCGAGATTTTATAATTTCATCAGCAAGCCTTTTAACACCTTTTTCCAAGTCTTTGAAAAGATATGGTTCAGGTAACAAATTCTTAAGTTTGGGTTTAAAAAAATTATCAAAATTATTTATATCAATACCCTTAAACATTAAATAAGGTGATATAAATTGTGGTACATCATGTTTTTGAAACAAATAATCAGAGAATCTTTTAGTAAAATCGTCTGATACAATTAGGTGCCAATCTGCATTACTGATAGAGGGGCTTTTATTGAAAATTACAGTTCTAGACAATTTTTCATCTGTTTGAATTCAAGAATAAATACTTAGACATAATGGCTCAGAAATCACCCCATCTAATTCAATGATTTTATTTAATGCTTTTTTCAAAATATTATTTTCAGCTTCATGAGTGATAATTATTAAATCTGCAGTTTTATCTTTTTGATTTGATTTTTGAATAAAGCTTTCAATCGATAAGTTGTTGCTTTTAAATATAGATGTTAAATCAGCAAGAACACCAGATTTATCAATAACGTTTAATCTTAAGTAAAACTTATATTTTTCTGTATAAGGTACTGTTTTAAAATTATTTTTTAATTCATTTGCCGGTCGGCCAAATGAATTAAACTTTGTATTGTTAGCGCAATCTACTATATCAGCAAGGACTGCAGAAGCTGTAGGTTTTCCTCCTGCACCTGGGCCACTGATCATAACGTTACCAGCTAGATTAGATTTAACTTGAACTGCATTTGTAACACTTGAAACGCTTGAAAGACCATAATCTTTAGGAATGAGCCATGGCTCTACTGAACAAAATAAATTTTCATCACCATTAGTGTTAGTAATAAGTTCAGTATTACCTAGTAATTTAATTTTAAAACCAAGCTCGTCACAGTAAGCAATATCATTTAGTGTAATATTTCTTATACCTTTAATTGAGAGATCATTAATATTTGGCATTTTACCATAAGCAAGGCCAGATAATATAACTGTTTTATGAGCAGCATCAATTCCATCAATATCAAAAGAAGGGTCCGCTTCAGCATACCCATTTTTTTGAGCCTCAGCTAATACATCATTAAATCCTTTTTGTTCTTTTTCCATTTCAGAAAGAATATAATTTGCAGTACCGTTTAATATGCCTGTTAATTTCTGAATGTCATTAGCTATTAGACCCTCTCTAATTAGCTTCAATATAGGAATTCCACCTGCTACAGATGCTTCAAAAGAAAAAAACAAATCATTTTTTTCTGCCAAAACAGCCAACTCCTTGCCGTATTTGGCAATAAGGGCTTTATTAGCTGTTATTAACCCCTTTTTGTTTTGCAATGACATAAAGCATAAATCTTTTGCAACCCCCTCATCACCACCTATTAATTCTACAATTAGGTCAATATTTGGATTTGAGATCATTTGAATTGGGTCATCATAAAAATCAATATTATTAATATTAACTTTTCTTTTCTTATTTTTTGATCGTGCTGAAACAGCAATTAATTCAATATTAAAAAGATTTTCTTGAACTCTAAAACCATTAATAACTTGGTAAGCAACCTCTTCTCCAACATTACCAAGTCCTGCAATTCCTATTTTAATTGAGTTCATCATATTTATCCTTTTAGTATTCAATTAACTTATAGAGTAAATTTTAAATAAAAAAAAGGTGTGACAAGCACACCTTCTAATATAATTATTTTTACTTACGTTATCTTTTAGAGAATTGAAAACTTTTTCTAGCTTTCGCTCTACCGTATTTTTTACGTTCCACAACTCTAGAATCTCTTGTTAACATACCAGCAGCTTTTAGTGGCTTTCTCAAATCTGGCTCAAAAAGACTTAGCGCTCGGCTTAATCCATGCCTAACAGCGCCAGCTTGACCAGAAAGACCTCCACCCTTAACAGTTGCAATAACATCAAATTGATCTTTTCTTTCCGCAATATCAAATACAAAGTTTAATTGCATTTGTAAAACTGGTCTAGCAAAGTATTCAATCATTTTCTTTCCATTAACTGTGATACTTCCTGTTCCCCTTTTTACCCAAACTCGGGCTGTTGATTCTTTTCTTCTTCCAGTTGCGTATGATCTACCAAGAGAATCTATTTTAGGTTCACTTTGAACATCTGGTTGATCAGAATCATTTAATTTGGATAAATCACTTAAGTTATTAATATCTTTATTTTCTTCAGTCATTTTTAAACCCTTAACTATTCTTTCTGTTCATAGATTTTACATCTAGAACTTTAGGTGATTGCGCTTCATGAGGATGTGTATTTCCTGAGTAAACATGGAGTTGCCTCATAACTTGACGGCCTAAAGGACCACGAGGTATCATTCTTTCAACAGCCTTTCGAATGACACGGTCAGGGAAACGGCCATCAAGAATTTTGTCGGCTTTTCTTTCTTTTAATCCACCAGGATAACCAGTATGCCAATAATATGTTTTTTGTGTTCTTTTATTACCCGTTAATAAAACTTTTTCACAATTGATAACTATAACATTATCTCCACAAGCCATATGAGGAGTAAATCCCACTTTATGCTTTCCCCTAAGTCTATTAGCGATGATTACTGCCAGACGCCCTAATACTAGACCTTCTGCATCTACCACAAACCAGTCTTTATTAATATCACTAGGTTTAGCTGAAAAAGTACCTTTTAAAGCCATTTTAAATCCTTTAAGTTGTAGTTATTAAATAATTATAAATTTAACTTTTTTTATCTTTATTATTAAAATTAGTCAACATAATTACAAATAAAAAAAAACTATATATTTCAATAGTTTAACGTATTGAGTATAATAATACCACATTTTAATAACTTAATATTTAAAAAAACTTATATTATAAAACTTATTGTAAAACATAGGAATTTAGGATTAATTAATAATTAAAAATTTTATGCTGGATTGTTAAATGGATATAACGGACGATTTCAAAAATATTTTAAAAATTGTTACTGATAGTAAAGAGCTTGGCTACAAGGAATACAAAAAAGCTTTTGAAATCATAATGTCTGGCAAAGCAACTGATGCACAAATTTCATCTTTTTTAACTGCAATCAAGATGCAAGAGCATAACCCTACAGTCATTGCAGCAGGAGCTGAAATTCTTCGAGAAAAGTGTTTAAGAATCTCTTCTAAAGAAAATACTGTTGATGTAGTTGGTACAGGTGGAGATAATCTAGGGACATTAAACATATCAACAGCAGTATCATTTGTATTATCTGGAACCGGCGTTTCTGTTGCAAAACATGGAAATTATGCAGCAAGCTCTAAATCAGGTGCAGCTAATGTTCTCAAAGCATTATCTGTAAATATTGACTGCGAGATTAATGCTGTTAGCAAATGCCTTGAAGAAATTGGTATTTGTTTTTTATTTGCCCCAAAGCATCATACGGCAATGAAATATGTAGGTAAAATTAGACAAGAGTTAGGGATTAGGACTATTTTTAATTTACTTGGACCATTGTCAAATCCCGCTTTTGTAAAAAAACAATTGCTAGGGGTATATGATAAATCATTAATTATTCCATTTGCGGAGTCCCTTAGAACTTTAGGGTCAACTAATGCCTGGATAGTTCATGGTAGTGATGGTTTAGATGAAGTATCTATTACTGGAGAAACTTATTGCGCTGAATTAAAAAATGGATCAATAAATGAATTTTCTATACTGCCATCTGATATAGATCTTCCACTTGCAAATATTAGTGAGATTATTGGTGGTGAACCAGAAGAGAATGCAAAAAAAATTCTAGAATTATTCAATGGTAAAAAAAATGCTTTTAGAAATGTCGTAATTTTAAATACAGCATCGGCATTAGTAGCCACTGGAAATGCAAGTAGCCTAGAAGAAGCTGCTTTAATGTCTATTAAATCACTAGATGAAGGTCAAGCATTGCTTAAACTAGAAAAGTTAATTGAGTTGACAAATGCTTAAGGTACAAAATTACTATGACAACTAAATTGCAAGAAATTATAAATTATAAAAAAGAAGAATTTTCTTATAGAAAAGAACACACTGACGAATATAAGCTAAATTTATCTATTGACAAACAAGAGAAACCAAGAGGTTTTATAAAAAAACTTAATAATTTAAAAAAATTAAATCTCATAGCTGAAATAAAAAAAGCATCTCCAAGCAAAGGTTTGATCAGAAAAGATTTTGATCCTGTTGAGTTAGCAGTGTGTTATGAAAATGGAAACGCCTCATGCTTATCTGTATTAACTGATGAAAAGTATTTTCAAGGCCATAATTCTTATATAAGTCAAATAAAAAGTAATGTTAAACTTCCAATTTTGAGGAAAGACTTCATGGTAGATCCATGGCAGATCAAGGAATCAAGATCTTTAGGAGCAGATTGTATTCTTTTGATAATGGCTGCATTATCTCTAGATGAAGCACTCTTGTTAGAAAACGAAGCCATGGATTATGGTATGGATGTATTAGCAGAAACACATACTATTGAAGAAATTCGTATGGCTAACAAGCTAAAAACTAAATTAATTGGAATCAATAACAGAAATTTAAAGACTATGGAAGTCGACATAAATACATCATTAACACTTAAAAAATATATCGACCCAAACAAAATAATAGTTGCAGAAAGTGGTCTAAAAAATCATGCTGACTTGTTGCTATTTAAAAAAAATAATATTCATAATTTTTTAATTGGAGAAAGTTTAATGAAAGAACAAAATCTAACCCTAGCAACAAAAAAATTATTAGGACTATCAAATTGAAACAAGATAAATTGACCCACTTTGATGAAGATGGAAACCCTTCAATGGTTGACATTAACTCAAAAAACATGACTAAGAGAGTTGCTATTGCATCTGGTAAAATCAAAATGCAATCAGAAACTCTAAAAAAAATACTAAACATTAAAATTAAAAAGGGTGATGTTCTTACCATAGCCAAAATAGCTGGAATAATGGCAGCCAAAAAGACAGAACAATTAATTCCCTTATGTCACTCTATTCCATTGTCTTACGTCAATGTTGACCTGAGCCCTGATACAAAGAATTCATGTGTGAATATAAGGGCAGAAGCCTCTTTAGTTGGAAAAACTGGCGTGGAAATGGAAGCGTTTACAGCTGTTACAATAGCATCGTTAACAATTTATGATATGTGCAAAAGTATTGATAGGGAAATGGTAATATCTGACATAAAACTGATTCATAAATCTGGCGGTAAGTCTGGAGAATTTAATGCCAAAGTCTAATTTACTCTCATTAGACGATGCAATTGAAAAAGTTAAATTAAATTTCAATCAGATCAGTTCAGAAGATGTTTTTTTAGAGAACGCACTTGGACGATGCCTAGCTGAACCTGTGATTAGTAAATTAGACAACCCTCAATACGATGTGTCGTCAATGGATGGTTATGCAATTAATTATAAAAGTTATTTAAAAATCAAAAATCAAATCAATAAAAAATTTAAAATCGTGGGTGAATCCTCAGCTGGCACACCGTTTAATAAGAAAGTAAACGAATTTGAAACTGTTAGAATTTTTACGGGTTCTAAAATCCCATCTGGATGCAATACTGTTATTATTCAAGAAGATGTTACAATTTCTAAAGATAAAAATTTCATTGTTTTAAATGCTGAACTAACAGAGAACCAACATGTTAGAATAAAAGGTTTAGACTTAGAAAAAAATAAAAAAGTATATGACAAAGGCACAATTATTAGAGCTCGTCATTTGGGTTCTATTGCTATGACAGGTCAAGTTTGGCTAAATGTGACAAGAAAACCAATTATTTCTATATTATCAACGGGAAACGAAATATCGAAAGTTGGGGAACAATTAAGTAAAGACCAAATACCCAGCGGTAATAACCTCATGATTGCTGCAATGATAAAAGAATTTGGAGGTCTTCCAAGAATTTTACCAATTGCAAATGATAATTTTTTACATATATACAACACTTTAAAAAATGCCCTAGATAGTGATTTGATTGTAACGACTGGAGGTGTGTCGGTTGGGAAATACGACCTTATTCAAAAAGCTCTTTTAAAATTTAAAAATAATAAGATTAATTTTTGGAAAATTGCTATGAGGCCTGGGAAACCGCTTTTATTTACACATATTGAAAACACACCTGTAATTGGTCTTCCCGGGAACCCCGTTTCTTCAGGTGTTTGCTGCATGATTTTCGTTAACATTGCAATAAGAAAAATGTTAGGTCTAAACAATGATTTTCCAATGTATGACCAAGCTATCTTAGAAGGAGAATTAGGGCCTAATGACCATCGATTTGATTTTGTAAGATCTAATTTAATTAACGATAATGGTGTTGTTAAGGTAAAACCTATTAAAAAACAAGATAGTTCAATGATAACTAATTTTTCACAATCTGATTGCTTAATTGCAAGGAAGCCCCACGACATAAGCAAAAATGAAGGTGATAAAGTTGATATCTTAAAATATCCAAATAACATATAAAATTCTTTACTTTTTTCACTTCTAATGTTAGAACAAAATAGCAACATAAGAGGTTTTAATGTTAACACTTAAACAAAATCAATTATTAAGTTTTCTGATAAAGCGTATTGAGGAAAATGGAGTCTCACCATCATACGAAGAGATTTGTAAGGAGTTATCCTTAAAATCTAAGTCAGGCATTCATAGAATTGTTAAATCTCTTGAAGAACGAGGGTATATTGAACGTCTAGAAAACAGAGCTAGAGCAATAGCTCCAAAAAAAAATACTAACGGACAACCTTACATTACAAACATAATAGATCTTAATAAAAAGTTCAGTGATTTAAAAAATAAAAATAATTCAATTGAAAATGATGTAAACCTTAAAAAAGTTCCTCTCCTTGGTAAAATAGCTGCAGGCACGCCTATTGAAGCTATATCCAACTATGACAATTTCATAGAAATTCCAACAAATTATTCTTTATCTAATGATAGTTATGCATTAACCGTAGAAGGCGATTCTATGATTGATGAAGGTATTTTAGATGGTGATGTTGTAATTATAGATAACAAAGTAGAAGTAAAAAATGGTGATATTGTAGTTGCGTTAATTGACAAAGAAGAAGCTACCCTTAAAAAATTAAGGAAAAGAGGCGACAGTATCGCCCTTGAGCCAGCTAACAAAAACTACAAGACACAAATATATGGGCCAGATAGAGTAACAATCCAAGGAAGACTTAAAACTCTTATAAGAGAATATTAATAGACTTGTTTTAATGTCTTTTAAAATCAACTAATATATATAGATCATATAATTTAATTTTAAGAGAAGTAATTTGGAAGTTGTTACTAGATTTGCGCCCTCACCCACAGGATACTTACATATTGGTGGGGCTAGAACTGCCATTTTTAATTACCTTTTTGCAAAAAAGCATAATGGAAAATATTTAGTTAGAATAGAGGATACAGACCAAAAAAGATCTACAAGTGAAGCTGTAAAAGCAATACACGATGGGCTAAATTGGTTAAAGATTAATACTAACGAAAAAATTGTTTATCAATCGTCACGCTTAAATTCACATACTAAAATAGCTTATGAACTTTTAGATAAAGGCTGTGCCTACAAATGTTACCTCAGCAATGATGAGCTTCAGGATCTACGAATTAAAAGTAGAGAAAATGGCATACCAATAAAATCACCCTGGAGAAATAAATCAGTTAACAAACCTGATAAAGAGTTTGTTATCAGACTTAAAATGCCATCAGAAGGCACAACAGTTATTAATGATATTGTGCAAGGAGAAATATCAGTTCAAAACGAGATATTAGATGATATGGTAATATTGAGGTCAGATAAAACTCCTACATATATGTTGTCTTCTGTAGTAGATGACTACGAGATGGCTGTTACTCATATAATTAGAGGGGATGATCATTTAAATAACGCATTTAGACAAATCCAAATAATAAAATATATGAACTGGAAAGAGCCTTATTATGCTCATATACCTCTAATACATGGGACTGATGGCTCTAAATTGTCTAAAAGACATGGAGCAACAAACGTGTTTGAATACCATAAAATGGGTTACACAAGTGATGCAATGTTTTCCTATTTACTTCAACTAGGTTGGTCTTCAAGTAATGAGGATAATTATGAATATTCTAAAGCAGTAGAATTATTTACTCTAGAAAAAATAAATAAATCACCATCTAAATTTGATATTAAAAAACTGAATAATATAAATAGTAAATTTCTTAACAATATGGATGTTAATGAAGTATATGATTTAATCTGTAAAAGTTTTAATCTTAATTTGGAAAATACTCAAAAAAATAGGCTTAAAGGACTATTACCTGAGTTATTAAAAAGGGTTAATGTTTATACTGAAATAAGGGATGATATAGAATGGATTGTAAATGAAAGTTTTATTTGTACAGATAACGATCATCAAAAAATATTAAACGCAAATTTAACTATATTAAATGAAATAAGTTTGTTATTAGATAGCTGTTCATGGACAAAAGACAATATTAATTCAACTTTAAAAAATTATATTATAAATAAAAATCTTAAATTTAAAGAGATTGGTTACCCTCTGAGATTAGCTTTAACAGGGAAAATAAATTCTCCTGATTTGGTCTCAGTTATCTACGAACTTGGTTGTACAATCGTAACAAATCGATTAAATTACCAATATTAAATAAATAGAATCTTAAATGTTTTATAGGTAAAAATATGTCTGAAAATAAAATAGTCTTCAAAGGTAAAGAATTAGAATTAAATACTTTGGAAGGTACAGTTGGGCCTTCTGTTTTAGATATAAGATCATTATACAGTGATTTAGGAGTTTTTACTTATGATCCAGGTTATGGGTCAACTGGATCATGCGAGTCTGGTATAACATTCATTGATGGTGAACAAGGTATATTATTACATAGAGGTTATCCAATAGATCAACTGGCAGAAAAAAGTAGTTTTTTAGAAGTTGCCTATCTTTTATTGAATGGTGAATTACCCAAAAAACCAGAAAAAGAAGAATTTGAAAATGCTATCACTCTGCACACAATGGTTCATGAACAAATAATCAATTTTTATAGGGGTTTTAGACGTGATGCACATCCAATGGCAATCATGGTTGGCGTTGTTGGTGCATTATCTGCTTTTTACCCAGATTCAACTAATATTAATGATCCTTATGAAAGATTAGTAGCTTCCCGAAGACTTATAGCTAAAATCCCAACAATTGCAGCGATGGCGTATAAATATTCACTAGGACAGCCGTTTAATTATCCCCAAAATGACTTAAATTATGCAGAAAACTTTTTACATATGTGTTTTTCAGTACCAGCAGAAAAATACAAAATTGACCCTATAATAGCAAAAGCTATGGATAAAATTTTAATTTTACACGCTGATCATGAACAAAATGCATCTACATCTACAGTTAGAATTTCTGGATCTTCAGGAGCAAACCCATTTGCCTGCATAGCTGCTGGAATAGCCTCATTATGGGGCCCTGCGCATGGTGGTGCAAATGAAGCAGTTTTAAAAATGTTATCTGAAATTGGAGACGTCAAAAATATTGACGAGTATATCAATAAGGCCAAAGATAAAAATGATCCATTTAGACTATTTGGTTTTGGACATAGAGTTTATAAAAATTATGATCCAAGGGCATCTGTAATGAGAGTGTCTTGCCATGAAGTATTAGATTTATTAGGCATTAAAAATGAACCATTATTAGAAATAGCTATGGAATTAGAAAAAATAGCTCTTAATGATGAATATTTTATTGAAAAAAAGCTATATCCTAATGTTGACTTTTATTCAGGTATAATTTTAAAAGCCATGGGATTTCCTACTGATATGTTTACTGTTCTTTTTGCTGTAGCAAGAACTGTCGGTTGGGTTGCTCAATGGAATGAAATGATAACTGATCCAGTTCAAAGGATCGGTAGACCTAGACAATTATATACTGGTTATCCAAAAAGAGATTTTGTTAATCTTAATAAAAGATAGTTAATAATTATACGAATTAATTATGTTAACAATTTTAGAGCTGGAATTTTTTGAAAAATTAAATTTTGAAATATCATCATAATTCATTAATTTTATAATTTTATTAGAGTAATTATTAAATAGAATTTGTTTCTTTTCTATATCGTCAATATATTTAGTTAGCAATTTACTAATATCATCCCCTTTACATTTTTCTTGAAATAGAAATGGTACAACATTCTCACCTAATAAAAAATTCGGAAGTATAACATTTTTAAAGTTTACTAATAATCTTCCAATTGTAGCACTTAAAATATCTGTTTTATAAATTGCTATAGTAGGTATTTTAAATAATACAAGCTCAAGAGTAACAGTCCCACTGCAAGCAATTGCAATGTCTGCATAATTTAACAAATCGTAATTTTCTTGGAGAACAACTACTTTAATATCATTTTTAATTTTAAGATTCTTTAATTTATTTGTAACGTCTTTAAAATGTAAACTTGTAGTTGGTATTATCCAGTCAATTTTATATAATTTAGAATCAAAGTTTTTTATTAAGGATATAAATTCAGGTAATATATATTTTATTTCTGTATCTCTACTTCCAGGTAAAAGAAGGCATTTCAGTCTTTTACGATCTTTAAATTTAACATTTTTTTTTAGTAATTCATTATTAGACTTACTTAATTTTAAAAATTTCTCAATAACGGGGTTACCTAGATAATTACATTCTACGCCTAAGCTTTTAAAAACTTCTTCTTCTTTTTTAAATAGACAAAACAAACCATCATGTAAATTTTTCCATTTCTTACTTCTTGATTTCCCATAAGCCCAAATTGTAGGAGGCACAAAATGAATTAATGGGCATTTAAAACTTTTTCCTATGAATGATTTTTTTAGATTTCTTGCTAATTCATATGAAAAACCTTTTGTGTCTATAGTAATAACAACAATCGGCTTTTCAAAAAAAATAAGTTTTGTAATTTCATTTACATAGTTTTTAAGTTTTTTGTAATTATTTAAGAAATTTAAGAAGCCAATTATATTAAAATCATTCATTTTATATTTAGACTTTAGTCCTTCTTCTATCATCAAAGGACCTCCAATACCAAAAAAGGTTATTTTTTCATCAATAAGCTTTAAACCTTTCATTACAGATGAACCTATGTAATCCCCAGATGCCTCTCCAGCTAATATAAAAACTTTTTTTTCTTTGTTTGTCATAAAAGAATTCTTTTGCCGTATAGTTTATATTGACGAAACACAAAATTGTGATTTAGATAACAACGATTTAATTTCTTTGCAGTCAACAACAAGGGTTCCATCAGATGATATGACAATAGAGCTTAAACCAGCGTTAATACATTTTTTAACAGTCTCTAAACCTATAACTGGTAAATCCATATTTTTACTTTGTCCTATTTTGGGTATTTTTATTAAAACAGGAGCAAAATCGTTTAGATTTTTATTATTACTAATTAAATCTTTAACTCTATTTATCATTGAATCGGTTCCTTCAAGTCCCTCGATTGCATAAACTAAATTATTACTTACAACCAATGACTGACCAACGTCATATTTTGAAATAGTATTTAGTAAATCAATACCAAATTCAGAGCTTTTTATTACATACTGTTTAAAATTTAATTTAGAGAAATTATTTCCATAGAAACCCTTAGGAAGAAAGCAATCTTTAAAAATTGAATATATTGGTAAAATTTTAAAACCATTTTTTTGGAAAAAGGTTTCAATTATTTTTAGTGCTTTATTATCTCCAACAGATAAAATCTCACTAATCATTCCATAAACTTTAATATCTTGAGACATTCCTAAGTTATTGGGCCTTTTAATTTTTCCTGCAAAAACAATATGAGTAACTTCATTCTCATTTAGAGTTTTTATCCATTCATCAGGATTTAATAATGAAACTGTCTTAGAAGAGTTTTTAAAAGATTTAGAATTTGAAAACCCATCTATACACATTACAAATATCTTTGGGTTTTCTCTAGCTATATATAACGGTAAATCACCACTACCAGCAATTAAACCAATCTTCATTAAAATTTATCCATTCTAGGATGAATTAATGGACGATTTGAATTATCTTCAAGAAAAACCAATATATCTTTTATAAGATCATCATTTTTATAGTTATCACTGACCTCAGATAATCTCTCGTTAAACGTTCCTTCAGGAGCAAATAATAATCTATAAACGTTTCGAAGCTTTTTAATATCATTTTTCTTAAAAGATCTTCTTCTTAAACCTACTAAATTTAATCCACTTAAATGTCCTCTACTTCCTATAACAGAAGTATATGGAATCACATCACCATCAATAGTAGTTCCTGCTCCAATAATTGCATGTTTTCCTATTCTACAAAATTGATGAACAGCACTTTGACCTCCAAGATAAACAAAATCCCCAATTTCAACATGACCGCCAATAACAGCATTATTAACAAAAACCGTGTTGTTACCTACCAAGCAATCATGTGCAACATGAGATCCAACCATAAAGAAATTATTACTACCAATTATTGTTTCTTTAGTACCTAAATGGGTCCCAGGGTGAACAGTAACGTTTTCTCTAAATATATTATTATTTCCAATAATAAGTTTTGTTAATTCACCTGAATACTTTAGATGTTGCGGTTTTAAACCAATAACAGCAAAAGGAAAAATTTCGTTATTATCCCCTATTTTTGTATTGCCATCAATAATAACATGTGAATGGATATAAGAGTTTTTGCCAATAACAACGTTTGGTCCAATCATGGTATAGGGCCCAATTGTTACATTATCTGCGACAGATGCTTTTTTATCAACAATAGCAGTAGAATGTATTGAATTTTTCATTTTGCTTTATCCTGATCAACTAACATTGCTGAAAACTCTGATAAAGCAACTAGGTTACTTTCAACATAAGCCTCACCACTAAATTTATATAGAGATCTTTTGTTTGTAATAAGTTTAATTTTTAAAGATAAAGTACAACCAGGGGTTACTGGTTTTTTAAACTTTGCTTTTTCAATTCCTGTAAAAAAAACTAATTTATCTTTAGACAATTCACTATCTTCATAAGAAACAAGACACGCAGCTGTTTGAGCCATTGATTCAAGAATTAAAACTCCTGGCATAACAGGGTGTTCAGGAAAGTGGCCCATAAAAAAAGGTTCGTTAAAAGTAACAGCTTTAATGCCTGTTATAGATTTATTTAAGATAATATCAGTAACTTTATCAATCAATAAAAAAGGATATCTATGAGGTATAAGATTTATAATTTCATTATGTTGAAGGCACACAACTTCACCATTATCATTTTTAATTATCATCAGTTTTAAACCTATTTTTTTTTAAATTAAGCCTTTGCGAAGCAATAATTTTTTTCCAATCTTTTAAATTTTGAGCGGGATTCCCCCCAATAACACTATTTTTAGGAAAACTCTTAAACACTTTGGAAGCACCAGCGATTATTGAGTTTTCTCCTATTGTAACGTTATCTTTAATACTAACGTCTCCACCCATTATAACGTTTTTTTCAAGATATACGGATCCTGACAATCCAACCTGGCCTGCCAAAATACATAAATCTTCAATAATACAATTATGACCAATATGTACCTGATTATCAATCATAACTGATTTACCTATAATGGTATCGTCAATAAACCCTCTATCTATTGTACAACCTGCTCCAATAAAAGTACCCTCTCCAACTAACAAACCACCAATATGAGGCATTAAAGCAGTTTTATAATCATTTGGTACGAATCCAAAACCAGTTTTTCCTAAGACTGAATTAGACGAAACTTTAACACTATCTTCTAATTGTGAATATTCGATTACAACACCAGATTCAATAATACAGTTTTTACCAATCATACAATCTTCTGATATACTTACTCTTTCTGCAATATATGTATTATCATCAATTACTGACCTTTTACCGATTAAGCAAAAAGGGCCAATATTTACATTTTCACCTATTTTTGCAGTTTCATCTATTATAGCAGTAGGATGTATAATGTTATTATTAGAAGAGTTTTTTAAAACATAATAATCTAATAACTTTGAAAACCCAAGTTTAGGATTATTAAAAGGAATTTTAATTATATTTTGATGTAAAAATTTAATGTTTTTTTTTTCTAAAATGCATAAACCTGAGGATATAGAATGAAAATCATAATTTGTATTATTTAAAAATGACAATGAGTTTACTTTTAAATCTTTAAATGGAACAAAATCGTTAATGTAAATTTTATCTGGACTACAACTGATATTATTTACCGATAAAATCTCATTTAGGGATATATCTAAAACTTTTAATATTTCACTCAAATTAATGTTAATTTTGAATTTAAAAAAATGTTTATTCATCAGTTAACTTTTAATTTTATTCATTAGAGGATATAATAATTTTTAATGATTTTGTTTTTTCATTAAAAATTTTAAGAATTTGATCTGTTATATCAAGTGAAGGCTTATTATATAAAAAAACGTTTTCTTTTAAAAAAACAATATGAATTTGATTTTTAATTGAAAAATCTTTTATAATTTTTGCCAACCTATCTTTAAGATCATTTTGAATGTTTTGAAATGAATTGTTAAGTATTGCTCGGTCTTGTTTGAATTTTTTTTGTATAGACAAAACTTCTTTTTTAAATAAAGCTAATTTTTGTTTATATTCTAAACTATTTGTTTTGTTTTCATTCTTAATTTTTAATTCTTTATTTTTAAGGTATTTTTGTTTATTTTTTATTTTGTTATTCATTTGATTTTCTAATAAAATAAATTCATCACCTAGTATTTTCATAGCCTTTGATTTTTTTAAAATAAATCTAAAGTCAACAATTGCTATATTTCCATTGACATCATTTTGTGAAGCTAAATAGATCTGGAAACTATTTTTAAAATCATTTTTTTGTGAATTTATAAAATTATAATTTAAGGGATCATAAATAAAATTAGATAACATTAAAAAATCTAGTAACATAATTAAAAAAACACATCTCTTATTTAGAAAGTGGTACCTATTTTAAAATTGAAATTTTCTTCTATATCGTAATTTTTGCTAACAACTGGAAAGCCCCATATCATTTGCAATGGACCAACTGCCGTTGTCATTGAAAGACCAAACCCATTAGTTACTCTTGGTTCCATATCATCAAAACCTTTAACACCACTTTCATAATCAGTACCCCACAAAGATCCTATATCAGTAAACAATAACCATTCCAAACCAGTATCATCTGGTAGCCACATGTCCGATTTAATTTCAAGTGAAAGATTATAAAAATTATTTCCACCAACCGCTTCATTGTTTCCAGTATCTCTAGGACCAAGTCCAGCACTATCAAAACCTCGTAAGGTATTACCTCCAAGCAAAAAACGATTTGAAGAAGTTACTTTATCATCTAAGCCAGTGATAAAACCTGCTCCAGATTTAATAGAAAAAATATAATCACCATAATTTATGGGGATATAATACCTATAATTAACAACTGACTTTAAAAAAGATGTATCTCCACCAATTCCAGAGAAAGTATTAGAAAATTTTACTCTATAACCGGATGTGGGGTTAAAAAAACTATTCGTTGTATCACTAACAATTGTATGTGTAATAGAAGAAGACATTATGTCTTTGTTCTCTTCACCGGTGGATGAATCAGCTGTTGAGGTTGAAGAGGTTGTAGATTTAGATGTTGATATTCTATAATCATAGTTTTGTGAAACATTCTCTTTTTTAAAACCAATACCAAACCCAAACCCACTACTGTTATATTTAATATCTCCTTTTTCATTTTCAGAACTCTGGTTAAAAATATTACTTGATAAGGATAACTTTCTATCTAAAAAATATGGCTCTGTTAATCCAAAATTATAAGTGGATTTTTTATCAGATAAATTAGCTTCTAAATCAACCTCCTTTCCTTCTCCAAGAAAGTTTTTTTCTCTTAAACCAAAGGAGATACTTGCGCTATTAAGTGATGAATATCCAATTCCCAAACTCACTGAACCTGTGTTAGTTTCTTTAACGGTTATAATTATATCAAGCAAATTATTATCTAAACTTATTAACCTGTAACTTACATTTTGAAAATACCCAAGTCTGTTAAGAGAATTAATAGAATATGTTAAATCACTTTTGTTAAAGGGGTCACCTTCAAAAAAATTAAGCTCTCTTCTAATTACAGAATCATTTGTTCTAGTATTGCCTACTATATTTATTCTGTTAATAAATTTTGCATTACCTTCTTCGA
>CAKZQZ010000047.1 GCA_937142855.1 uncultured Alphaproteobacteria bacterium
GCAATATATATTTTGGCTTGATCCAAAAATTTCATAATAAAAATCTATTATATACTAATAAATATTAAAAGAATTTTTAGATATGAAGGATTTAATTTTAAAAATTCTAAAAAAGATTAGTCGAACTATTCAGCTGCTTGTTTTGCTGGCTCAACTGACACAAACATTTTTTTATTTTTTTGCTCTTTAAACTTAACATGACCTTCAACTAAAGAGAAAATTGTATGATCTTTCCCCATACCTACATTCAAGCCAGGGTGATATTTCGTTCCTCTTTGTCTAATAATTATATTTCCAGGAACGACTGCCTCACTGCCAAATTTTTTAACACCGAGCCTTCTTCCAGCTGAATCTCTTCCGTTCCTTGAGCTACCACCAGCTTTTTTATGTGCCATCTATAAATCCTTTACTTATCTTTAGTAGTTGATTTTTTTGGTTTAGTGTCTGCCTTAGTCTTATTTTCAACTTTACTCTTTGTAGCGGTTGATTTAGTTTTAGTATCGACTTTAGCTTTTGCAGTAGTTGATTTAGCTTTTGTTTCTACTTTAGTCTTTGTGGTAGTTGACTCAGCTTTTTTCTCAACTTTAGCCTTAGTGCCTGATGTTTTACTTTTTGCTTCAACGGCTTTAGCTTTAGATTCAGTTGGCTTGGCTACAGCTTTTTTGGGTGTTAGTTTGAGGCCACCAGTTTCTGCAATGTCAACAATTTTCAAAAGAGTTAAGTCTTGCTTATGACCTTGTTTTCTACGACTATTTTTTCTTCTTCTTTTATAGATCATAGTAATCTTTGGTCCACGTGTTTGTCTAACAACCTGGGCCATTACTGCCGCATCATTAACTAAAGGGTTACCAACTGTAACATTTTTCCCTTCACCTAACATTAAGACATCTCCAAGAACTACTTGGTCACCATCATTAGCATTTAGTTTTTCAACTAAAACTACGTCATTTTTTTCAACGCGATATTGTTTTCCACCGGTTTTAACTACTGCATACATTTTACTATTCCGATAATTAAATTATATCAATTTTACAATAAGTTATAATACTTACAAACTTTAGAATAAATTGTTCTCGGAATATAGCTTGCCATAACAATCTGTCAAGGATTTTAGATAAATACTTAGGTCAGAAAATAATTTTGAGTTTATTTATTTTCTAGTAATAATAATGGGTCCAAACGTTGATCAAACCAATTAACTCTCCAATCCAAGTGAGGACCTGTAGATCTACCAGTAGAACCTACCTCACCAATTTTTTGATTTTTTAAAATTTTATCTCCGACTTTAACGTTAATTGAAGAAAGATGAGAATAAACTGAGGTAAGACCATGTCCATGGTCTAACATTATTGTGCCCCCGGTATAGTATAAATCTTTTTCAGCCATCCTAACAATTGATTCTGTAGGAGCAACAACTGCAGCTCCCTTTTTTGCTGCTATATCAATTCCATAGTGAGGGCGCTTTGGTTTACCATTTAATATTCTTTGACTTCCAAATACTCCTGAAATTACTCCTTTAGTGGGCCAACTAAATTTTTGAAATACAAAGTCTACATTGCTATTTAGATTTCTTACTTCTTTTATAGACTTGTTTTCTCTAATAATTCGCTCGTAGAAAGATTTAGGGGGTGTTACCATTTTCTTTCGGAGGCCATTTATTTTTTGTGTTTTATAAATTCTTTTTTTTATTTTAAATGATTTTGTAATTAATTTATTATTAATTTCTAGAGTTAAATATGCATTTGCAGGATGATCTCTTCCAAAACCTATTACAAATTCACCATTTGAAGTTTTTCTTAATATTTTATCCTTAAACTTTATAGTTATATTCTTATTAGTTTGACCCTTAACTAAACCACCTTGAATAAAATCACCCTCTAAATTTATCATTAAATCATGATGATTTAATGATAAATTTTCTTTCGCAAAGCATGTGGAAAAATTAAGGGTTAAAAAAATAAATATTATTTTACAACCAACAATTTTTATTAAATTTCTAATCAAATTTTATCTTTTTACCTCAGGTATAAG
>CAKZQZ010000048.1 GCA_937142855.1 uncultured Alphaproteobacteria bacterium
ACACCAGAAACAGAGGTCTCAACATATGTAGCGTTTCCTATTTGCTTTAATCCGTTTTGGTTGTTAAAATTAACCATCACAAGTCTTCCCAGAGCGATATTAAGTCCGTTGGTATAGTTTGCACTAACCAATCCGTTAGCTGCAATATCTAGTCCATCCAACTTACCAACTGTCTGACCATCTTGAGATACTGATCTAACATTAAAGTCTGATGCAAACTGCGTTGAACCGTCAAAATTTAAGTCTAAATCAATTGAAAGTGCGTTTGTTCCAGCAGCAGCATCTGCGGCAAAGTCACCTTGATACCCTACTTTTTGAACGGGACTGACTAAGTTACCTTGTGTATCAAATGTAAGTTCCCCTGGTCTTAAGAAAACCTTCGCAAATGTACCATCTGTAGTAGGTGTCCACGCATTATCAGGAGCCAAAGTGGTTGTTGTACCCGCATCATTAACATAAAGTGACTGCCCAGTTGCTGAAGTAGCTGTAGTGTTAGCCATATTAACAAATGAAGGCGTTGTACCTGTTACCAGCTCAAGGTTATCTAATCCCATACGTGAACTTCCAGATACAAATATTTTACTATTTAATCCTGTAGTACCAGTCGTAAATGAAAAAGAATTACTTATGGTATCATATGACACTGTTACACCGTTAACAGTATTACCAGAAGGATCTTCCATTTGATTAATCCTTGATTGAAGTGCTGTGGCTAAGGAAGTTCCATTGTAGACGCCTTCAGGCACTTGAATAGCTGCAGTAATGTCGTTTACGTTAACAACAAATATTGTTTCTTCAGCTGCGTCTGATAAGAAAAAATCTTCTGATAAATCTTCGTTTGATGTCTTACCGCTTAAAACCGCTGGAGAAGATTCAAGACCCTTTCCTGCAGTATCGGCTGTGACAGTCGTGATACCATTGGTTGCATTAATACCTAACAAAGCGCTTGTTCCACCAGTTCCTTCAGTAGAAGCTGTTGCCACACCATCGACAATTGCCAATCTACCAATTTCAATATTTGAGGATGCTTGACCAGCATCACCCACTCCAACAGCTGAGTTAGCAGGGATGTTTTCACCAGTGGATCCACTGGCAATACTAAATCTTCGTGTTAAGTTATTATATGATACTTCTACGCCATAAGCTCTTTGTGTGTCTGCAGCTATTTGGTCTCCAGTAAAAAGAACTGATTCTGCTTTTAATTCAGCTCCACCACCAATATTTGAAGAAGCTTTGTTACTTTGTGTCTTTAAACCTAGAGCATTGGTATTATTGCCTTCACCTGGACCATAGGCTGAAAAAGAGAACATTTTACTTGGAGTAGACGTACCAATTTTTGAGGGGATACCTTGAAAAGTAAAATTCTGTCCTGAAATATCATAAGCTATTTTTAAAGCAGGATCATTCTCATCAACCCAATCATCTGTATTAGAGACATCTTGAGTTATAATCGCATCAATCTCGTGTTGTGCAGCAGTTGTACCACCAACTCCTCTGGTTAGACCAGTAAAGCTAGTTGCTGTTTTGCCAGTATAAGCAATTAACTCATTACCTATTCTAATAAATCCATTACTCTCAAAATCTGCTGTTGAGTCAACTGTTAAAGTCGTGCCTGTAGCAGTTAACTGGGCTGCAATATCTGTTTTTCTTTGAGATAAACCTAAGCTATCTACACTATCTAATAAACTAATTTCAGTTGATGCAGTAACAGAATTACTCTCAGTATTGTATGCTGCTCTGGTAATACCAGTCAAAGTAGTAGCTGTTTTTCCTGTATAAGTTATAATTTCATTTCCTAATTTAAACTTACCGGGGTTATCAGCAGTTGCATCAGTAAAACCGGCAGTAGAACCAACATTCAAAATTTCTGAATCTGCTGGTAAAAATGAAATTGAGGTGTTGTCAGCAATAGCAGCAGTTGTCGCCGCGCTAATTGTAATTGTAGTGCCGTTTACATTTGTGACTGTTGTTCCAGCAGTAACTCCTTCAACCTCCACAACATCGCCAACTGATATGTTTGTATTAGCATCAACAACTATAGTTGTAGCACCTTGAGCAACGGCACCATTATTTAAAACTTGTGCACCTAGACCATCGCCATCTACAAAATTTAATTCTCCGCCATATATGTTAGCAGTTGTGTTTGCACTTGACGTAATTGAAGTTCCAGAAACAGCTGCTACAGTTGTGCCTGTAGCAATCCCTGTTCCATAAACCAAATCACCGACTGCTATATTAGTTGCGTCAGCTACAACTATTCCAGTTTGTCCTGTAGCACCAGTACCTATAGTATGGTTACTTGACATAAATGAAACTTTTGTACCTGTAGCCGTTGTTGTCGTTCCTGTTAAATTTGCTGTAGTTACTGCGCTCAAAGTGACTGTAGATGTATCGTGATTAATTGCACTTACATATGTACCAGCAGTTATACCTGCACCAACTACAATATCACCAACTCTAATGCCATTTGTTCCACCATCGACTACAAGAGCTGTTGTTCCAGCCGTAGATGCTCCTGTTTTTTCATATATAACATTTGTGCCTTCACTTGGAGCATTAGTCGCTCTTGTCGATGGAACTGATGATAAAGTTGTATTTCTTAGAATGTCTTTAAAGCCACTCATTATACCATCAGAAAAATCAACTGATTTTACAGTAGCGTCATCAAGAGCAGCTGCTGCAGTCGTTCCGTTTGCTCCTCTAGTAATACCAGTAAAAGTTGTAGCTGTAGTACCAGTATACGATATTTGTTCAGATCCAATTAATAAAGTACCTGATGATGGAAATCCTGCTGTTGTATCAACAGTAATTACACCTGCACCTGTTGCAGGATTATTTGCAGATGCAATCGCACCATTAAGCAAAGTATCCGGCTGTTTAAGGTCTTTGTTTAAGTATGCGTGTTTATTAAGTTCTTTTAAAACAATCCTATTACTTCCAAAATGCTCTGTTTGTCCTGAAAATATACCTGTTCCACCTTCAAAATAGGCAGTTACGTCCTTAGATTCAGTATGCAAAACTTTTATTTTTGTATCGGTAATATTAATAGCAGCTGTTGAATCAGATTTAAGATTTAAAAATTCATTTCCATTTGCGTCTGTACCAGCGCTTGAAACTGAAAATTTTGCACCGTTATATTTCAAATCGTTAGCTGTAGAAGTAGAAGTATCAAACTCTCCAGCAAGATATACTTCCGTTGGAAAACTTGTTGAACTGATAGAATTATCAGCGTCATTAATGTATATTTTTAAAGTACCACTAGTATCTTGTACCATCGTGTTTCCACCTACAGCAGTCACGTCTAAAGCTTTGTCAAAAACTTTTAATGTAGGAGAGGCATTATAATAACTATGAAGTAAAAATTTTTCTTCAGTGGTAACGTTGTTTTCATCCGCTAAATCCAAAGAAGGTTTTTTATAATTAAAGCTTAAAACTTCTGTTTCTTTAATGGCACCAGATAAAGCTTTACCAGTTACTCTATTAAATAAAGATGAATTTACACCATAAGTTGAGGAATTGTTTGTTGAACCATCTGCTGAAACAGCTGCTCTGTTTAATGCATCATTAATTCTTAATTGAGCATGAGCTAAAAACTCTTCCCTAGTAAAGTTTGGCGAAGCCACGTTTTCAATACCACTAGTAGTAGTAAATAATTTGTCAGTTACAAAACTATCCTGCATTAAATCTACATTTATAGCCGATAATGTTTGTATCTCGTCATTATTATCAAGTTGGTTGAATTGTATTGAAAAACTACCATCAGTAACAGGATCTATTGCTAATTTAGCATCATCTCCGAGCCCAGAATTAATAGCTCTTTGAACCTCAGAAGCCAATGTTGCTGCTGTATAAGTACCTGGTCTTATGTCTATACTCTTAAAGCCAGCACTACCTGTTGTATCATCTACTCTGATTGTAAGAAAATCTTTTCCCCAGTATGTTGATTTATTTAGAGTTGGGTTAGCCTCATAAGTTGTATTATATTGTAAAGGATCAGTTACTACAGTTATAGATGGAGCGGTTGCTGTAAAAGCTGCATCTTCTAAAACAGTTGATGTAACTGTTGCTGACTTAGACACTGTCTTATTGGATAAATCGTCTAAATAAAATAGAGGCTGAGTCTGAGCAACTGAAATAATTTGAGGCTTTTCATTCATAGGTATAATTTGACCAAATCTATCGACAACAAGTGTTTGTCCAGTTGGTGATATAGCCTCGGTTAATGATGGCTGAACCTCTCTGCCATCAACAATAAATTTTGTTTGATACTTATGTGTTGCTTCATTTCCTTGAGCAGCTTGCGTTTTAATGAAATAGGCTGTTGCAATCACAGGATTACCAAGGTTATCAAAGATCGTAACAGATGTTGATGAATTAAATGTTGCTGGATTTGCAGGATCGAAGTCGTCAGCAGAAGCAAATACTGTAGACGAAGCTGGTAGATTAACCGCCAACTCTAAGTTATCTGTTTTTTTGGCTTCACCAGCTTCCAATTCCAATTTAAGAGGCTGGGCGTCAGCAATTTCACCACCTTGGACAGATCCATCGTCAGAAACAGGAAGTGCGAGCACAAACTGACCTGCCGAGTCAACAACGTATCTATCATTATTTACTGAAAAAGAACCGTTCCTAGTATAAACAGTTTGGTTAGTCGTTAATGACGGCTTCAATGCAAAAAAGCCCTGACCTGAAATCGCCATATCAAGAGCATTAAGAGATGATGAGACGTTACCTTGTGTAAATTGCTGCTTAATTCCTTTTAATATTGTACCAGAACCAATAGAGGATGAACTGTTTTGTAATGGAGAGGTCGCAAAAATATCACCAAATTCAGCTTTACTTCTTTTATAACCTGTCGTTGCAACGTTAGCTATGTTGTTTGAAGTAGCTGAAATATCAGCCTGCGATCCGTTTAGTCCAGTAAGAGCGGTATAAAATGACATCTCTAATTTCTCCTAGTAAATATATTAATTCTTAAATCTGACAACTTGTGAAGGATCGACCATTCCATAGTCTTCTACTTCTAGCATAACGCCATTTTCAGTTTTGGAAGTTCCAGAAACGCTTGCAAAGACCTGGGTAGAAAGTTCTCCGGTGTCACCTACATTGCCTGTAAACGCTCTAATAGTTATAGGTACAGTTGAAGACTTAATATCTTCTGGTAAATCTTTCCATTCAAACCCTACCAAGCCAGCTTTTTGTGTGCCTAATGTATCTTGATGCAAGACTTCGCCTTCACTATTTTCGAAAATAATATTTAAGTTTGACGCTGTATCAGGTAAATCGACTACTCCACTTATAACACCATCCTTATCGGGTCTAGCAAACTTTCCAGGAACTAATACAGAATGGCCCATTAATTGAGTTGTGGAGGCAATCCTCATTTCTGAGAGTTGCTCACTAACGGATTTCATAGTTTGATCCATAGAAGTTATACCGGTGACTGTAGAAAATTGTGCCATCTGAGCTATAAAATCAGCATTATCTACTGGTGCAAAAGGATCTTGATTTTGAAGCTGTGTCGTCATGAGTTTCAAAAAGTCCTCTTGTCCCAATTGATCTTTTGTTTCCTTAGGGGCAAACTTTTCTTTTGAAGAATTTATGCCTAATTTATCTAAAATGTTATTCAGTGATTGATTTGAAGAGTTTATTTCAGACATTATTTTTCCTTATTTTCCAATATTTAAAGTTCGCATAGTTAATGCTCTTAGAGTGGTAATTACTTCGACATTATTCTGGTATTGTCTTGATGCTTCCATCATATCAACCATTTCCTCGTCTACATTGACTGCAGCTTTATATATGTAACCTGCTTCATCAGCAGCTGGGTGAGCTGGCATATATGACTTAATAGGCTCCCTACCTATTTCCTGAACTTCAACCGCATCGACCGTAGCAATACCATTTTTTTTGACTAAATCACTATATTGAGTTTCAAAGATTGGCTTTAAAGGTCTGTAAGTTGTTTTAGGGTCACCCGTAGTTGAACCAGCATTAGCTAGGTTTGAAGCAACAGTATTTAATCTAACCAACTGTGCGGCCATTGCTCTACCCGCAATATCATAGACTGATTTAATATCCATTATTCACCCCTAATTGCAGACATGATTTTATTTATTTTCCCATTTAGAAAATTAACAGTGGATGAGTATCTCATTGAATTTTCTGCAAATTGCATCTGCTCAACTGCTAATTCTACTGTATTTCCATCAAGTGATGTGATCAGAGGTTCTCTATAAGAAACCTCGTTGAAGGATTTTCCTGAATTATGAACAATATGACTTTCATGGGATGTCTTAATAGGACCGTCTCTATCTGCTTTCTTTAATTCATCTAAGAAACTAATATCCCTAGCTTTGTAATTAGGGGTAGCAGCATTAGCTATGTTAGAAGCTAAAATATTATTACGCTTGCCTCTTAATTGTAAGGCTTTTGAATAAAAAGATAATTGATCCTTAATCGCATCCATCTTAAAAACTCTTAATATAACTAATTTCGAGTATACAATTGCAAATTAAATGCCAATTATTTTAGAGACACTGATTTTAATTTTTGTAAAAACTTTAAAATTTTTTTAATTGTCGTAATGGATATATAGTATAAGGTGTTTATTATGGATTTATCAGAAAAGATTTTAGATAAAAAAGAAGAGCTTTTAGACGAATTTGAGAATTTAAAGCTCGAAGAATTAGCATTAAAAATAAAACAGGTTTCTAGCCGGGAAAATAATCTAATTTTTAACATCGCCTGTTTGGCCGCTAGAGTTTCTGTGTTAAACCAGAGAATACAAGCTATAATTAACGAGAATACTGCCAACGATAACTATATAAAAGAAGAAATAAGTGATACTGGGAATATAGTTGAAAAAATAATAAAGCGTTCAAAGAAACCGACTAATGTTCCTGTAGAATGGGTAAGAGTTCAAATAAAAGAAACTACTGAGGTTAATGGAGTTAGGTTTCCTTCTGGAATTCAAATTGATGTAACTGATGAAGATGCTAAGAAAATGATTGAAGGAGATAAAGCTATATTATTAGAGGATTTAGAAAAAGATAAAGAAAAAGAAACCTAAAATCTACTTTCTATAGTATGTGTAAATTGCTTCTACCTCGTCGTCTCTTAAGCCCGTCTTATTTATTATTTCCTCCCTTGTGCTCCCTTCTCTCGCCATCTCTATGGCTTTCGTTAACACATCTTCAGATCCTTTAATTTCACTCAATCTATTTATTTCTCTTTCAATAAATATTATTTTTTCTGAGGCTTTAGTAATTTCTTTTTTTTGTTGGTCTAATAAATTACCTATGACAATTAGATATTCTTTTATTTCTTTATTAAATTTATTGAGATCTTCAACATATTTAAAAATTATTTCTTTTTCTTGTTTATGATTTTGATTTTGAAAAAAGAATAATAATAAAAACCCTATAACTAAAATACAAATAGAAGAAAAAACCAAAATCTCAAAATTTGACAACAAAAAATCTATAATCATAAATTCATATTCATCATTTTTTTGAAAATTGCTATAAATAATTTGTAAAAATTAAAGCTGGGATTTTGAAAATGAATTTATAATCTCGGCTTTGGGTATCATTTTATCTTGTAAAGACTCTATCTTAGAAATTATTTCTAAAAACATATTTTTATGATCCAAAAAGAAATTATCTTTCTGTAATTCAACTTTCCTAGATGCTATTTCATCTAAAAGTTTCTGTAATTTATTATTAACTATTTGGAATTCAGAAGAGTTAAATTTTTTTTTATCTAACTCATCTAAATTATTAATTAGAGAAGTAAACTCTTCAATTTTATTCATAATAAATACTTTAAAAATTTATGATTTCATTTCTTTATAAGCCTGCATAAGCGCATCTGTGATTTTATCAAGGTCAAGTGGATAGTTACCTGATGAGATTGCGTCTTTAATTTTTTGGACCTTATCACCATCAACAGGGGCAGATTTAGCTAAACTAGCTGCCAGTAACTTAGTCTGATTCAGATCAACAACATTATCACTTACCTCAGACTTAATAGTTGATACACTTTTAATAGAGGCTTCATGGCTTTGTTTGCCTTTAGAAACATTTTTTTGTATATTACTATATGTATTATTTGATATTTTATCCATAATCTTATCTCCGCACACACTAATACGACATTATTTATTTTTATTTTAGCGAAAAACTCTAATTATTTTATTTTTTTTTATATAACCTTTAATTACCTTGCCGCTTCTTATATTTTTAACACGAATTAAATCATCTAAATTTCCTGAACCGAGAGCTTCACCTAATACTGTTACTGCTATAGTCTTAGTATTTGATACAATCGAAACCTGATCCCCATTATTGACGTCAAACTTTGTATTAAGGTGTCTAGGATGCAATATTTGATCCATTTTTAAATTTTTATTTAATTTTCTTCCTATTAATTCGTTTTTAGTTTTAAAAAATGAAGTTTGTGAAGATTTACTCGAAAAAGCAACTTTAATATCATCATCTTGAAGAACAGCATTTTTCTCTAATCCCCTATTCATTTTAAAAATTTTGTATTTTTTTATAACTTTATTTTCTTTTTTATAAACTTTTGTTTTATTTTTAAATTGGTTTTTGTCTTCTATTTTTTTCGATTTTAATCTTGAATTAGTCTTTATTTTTTCATCTAATTTTATTCTTATAAATAAGTCCAAGGCATCATTATTTGGACAATTTACTTTTACTGTTTTAAATGAATTTAAATACTTACTAATCTGAAGCTTTTGTTCACAATCTTTATAAATACGGTTACCTGAAAAAATTGGCTGCCCCAAAACACCTTTAGAAGATAACCAATTAGAAACTTGAGTTGAGATTTCCTTTCCAGAAAGTGCAAAAGTAAAATTAGAAAAAAAAGTTAGAATTGTTGTCAAAATCAAAATTTTAAGAAGACCTGTAGTCAATTTTTACCCTCCAAAAAAATATATTTGAGAGGAAAGTGGCGATTTATTTTGATTTTCATCCTGGTTTTTATTTTTTTTAATAATTAAGCCTTTTATCTCATTAATGCTTGGAAGATAAAGTTGTTTTCCTGAGTAGAGATAGTTAGGATTACTTCTAACAAATGCTTTTTTATTAAAATGCACAATTGCTAAACTTAAGATATTTTTATTAAAAGATTTTGAACCATAATAATTCAACATTATGTCACTTAATGTTTCATTTTTTAAAACAGTATGTTTTGAACTATAATTTAAATCTCTTAAAAATAAATTATCTGAACTGTTATCACCCCTATCTATTTGACCCCTATACTCTAAAACAACAAATGGTTCGGATATAGAGATTTTAGAAAAGCAAAATATCAGAATGATAGTAAATTTTAATAAAGACAAAATATTCATTACGTTACTCCACGAACTCTACAGTCATATTGTCTAAGTTAGCTAATTTAAGGTTTTCATTTAATGGAAGTAAAACACTATAATTGTCATAAACTTCTCTTGTATGAACAATAACGGAACTATTGTTTAGCATAGAGTTTTCAATGTTTAAGCCTTTTACAATTCCTATTTGCTTTTGTCTAAGACCTTGTTTTTTACCCAAATCTACTATCAATTTTCCTTCATTTATAGCTAAAACTCCCTCTAAAGGTTGACAATTTAGTTCGAGTAAAAAACTATTTATATTTTCTAAAAAATACTTACTAACTTCTTTGTCAACATAATTAATATCTAGGGTTGAGATGTTTTTAAAGAATTGAAATTTACTATCAAACTGGTATTTGATAGGTAGTTCATAGCTCTTTTTTGAAACTAATTTGAAATTAGGGCCTCTATATATATTTAGCTCCAGCTTAATCATATAATTTGAAAAAATGTCACTACCACTCATCGCAGCAAGATATAATGATGGAACCATGCTGTAATCCCCAGCTTGTATATTAGGCAAGCCTTTAGTTAAAGCGTTGTAGTTAAAAGAAGAATTGACATTTGACTTTTTAAGACTTTCAAGTGACTTATCATGTTTATTTGAAGTCTTTACATTTGGTATCTTGGGAATAATTTCATATATTTTTTTAAACCATATGGGGGTATATCTAGCTAATTTAGAGGGCACATTAGAATGAACATCATAAGATCCCTTTAGCAAAGTTATATTTAGCGGTCTTTTCTTACAATTTTTATTAACTAATTCATTACCAACTACAGCACTAATTTTAATACTTAAGAATTCTTTATTTTGTTCTTCGGATAATATTTTAAAATCGATAACCTTATTCGTAGCTTTAACAATAGAGTGATCATTTATAACAGTATTTGAACTAATAGCAGAAAACCCATCTATATTTGCACCACCTCTTAACGCGGCAATGTATAACGCATCTTCCAAAGCTCTTTTTCGAGAAGTGTTAATATCACCCTCTATCAATATTGCTCTTCCTGTAGCTTCAACTTGTTTAAAGCTAGAGTGATTATCAGCCACTAATGGGCCAGAACTTATTAAAAAAAAAGCTAATGTAAAGTAGGCTTTGATTAGAATTAAATTTTTAAAGTTAAAAAACATTTTTTATTTATGTTCTTCTTGCATTTCTTAACATCATAAGCATCATGTCTTTATCTATCTCTAAAACTGTCTCATAAGTATCGTCACCTGTAGGATTAATTCTTACAGTTTTAGCTCCTCTAATAATCCCCTTAACAACAGCTCTAAAAGTATCATTTTGAACCATTAAATCTATAACGGTAGTGTTTGAGTCAACTTGTATGCCATGTATTTGTTCAGCTAATTCTCTCATAGCAGCCATTCTAGCTGATCTTATAGCCATAAGTCTTTTTTGAGCATCTGTCCTGCCAGGTTGACTGGAAACAACTGCATACCCAACAGCTGACAAAGTAGGAATTTTTTCAACTGAACTATCAAAAACCTCTTTTAAAGCTATGACACCGTCACTTTCAGATTGAATTTGTTTTGCACTTAAATTGTTGCTAGATGAAAAATTAGAGTTAGCAATGTTTTGAAGACACCCTGTCCCTAAAAACAACATCCCTAAAGTTGTACCGACTATTATAGTCTTTGGTCTAATGAACAACATACAAAACTCCTTAATTAAAATTGATTTAACAACCTATGCAGATTACATGCCAATTTTATTGGTTAATAAATTTTCACTTAAACAAATAAATCTTAATGAAAGCGAAATAAAATCATATTGGCATTGTTCTTGCTTCCATCTACATAAGGAAAATTAATATTATAAGTAATTGATATATATACATTTTTATTAGAGAAAATAAAGTAGGAGATGTCATGAATTTGACAAACACATTAGGCGGACCAATTTCACTCCCAGAAAAAATAAAACCTTTTGGACTTCCTGTTGCTATATTAATGCTAATGGTGATGATGGTTATTCCCTTGCCATCATTTTTATTAGACATATTTTTTACTACAAATATTTTACTTTCCTTACTAATATTAATGGTTTCCATTCACACCTTTAGACCACTTGATTTTTCTAGTTTTCCCACAGTACTTTTGTTTGCAACTATATTAAGACTTGGTTTGAATGTAGCTTCTACAAGAATAGTTTTAAGTGCAGGACATACTGGCCCAGATGCTGCTGGCAAGGTGATAGAAGCTTTTGGTGAATTTGTTATTGCTGGGAATTATGTAGTTGGAATATTTGTTTTTGCAATCCTTATAATTATTAACCTTGTTGTTATTACAAAAGGTGCAGGAAGAGTTTCAGAAGTTTCTGCAAGATTTACACTTGATGCTATGCCAGGTAAACAGATGGCCATTGACGCTGACTTGAATGCAGGTCTTTTAACTAGCGAAGAAGCCAAGCAAAGAAGAGAAGATATAGCAAAAGAGGCTGATTTTTACGGTTCAATGGATGGTGCTTCTAAATTTGTTAAAGGAGATGCTATAGCTGGGATCCTTATACTTCTAATAAATATTATTGGAGGGCTCATAATTGGAATTGCTCAGCATAATTTACCCGTTTCAACTGCAGCTGAAAACTATATTATTTTATCAGTTGGTGACGGTTTAGTAGCTCAAATACCATCATTGCTTCTTGCAATCGCTACAGCAATAATTGTAACAAGAGTATCTACAAGCCAAGACCTTTCAAAGCAAATTGGTTCTCAGATTGGTGTAAAACAAGCTTGGTTACCTAGTGCCTGTGTCTTATTTCTTTTAGGGTTAATACCAGGAATGCCTAACACTCTTTTCTTACTTGGTTCAGGTTTGACCTTTTTTGTATGGTGGATGCTAAGGAAGAAATCTGAAGAATTAGACGAAGATATAAGAATATCTGATGAAAATAACGATATAGAAGATGTAAAAGACGAAAATTCTATTTCTTTATCTGAAATAGCTGATAATTCTGCAATTTCCATGCAACTAGGATATGGACTAATTCAACTTGTGGATGACGAGAATGAGGGCCCACTAATAGCTAGAATTACAGGGGTAAGAAAACAGATTTCTAAGGAGTTAGGTTTTGTAATACCTCAAGTAAGGATTAGAGATGATTTAACCCTGGAAGCTAACCATTATAGAATTAGAATTGGACAGGAAATTGTAGCAGAAGATAAAATTTTCCCACAATTACTTTTAGCTATACCTGGTGATAGTGCTCAAACAAAAATAGAAGGCACTGATGTAAAAGATCCGAGTTTTAATATGGATGCAACTTGGATAGAACCTCATCAACAAGCAAGAGCCGAAAATTTAGGATATATGGTGGTAGAACCAGAGGCTGTAATAGCTACACATTTAAACCAAATTTTGTCTAAACAAGCTTCTGAGTTACTTGGACAAGATGATGTTCAGGCACTTTTAGATAATTTATCTAAGACCTCTCCACAATTGGTATCATCTGCCGTTCCAAAATTAATACCCTTAAATATACTTACATCTATTCTTAAATCATTATTAGCTGAAAAAATGCCAATTAGTGACCTGAAGAGAATATTAGAGGTTCTAGCTAGCCAAAATATTAAAAATATGTCTCCTATAGAATTGGCTGAAGCTGTTAGACCAACGATTTCAGGATTGTTGATACAACAAATTGCGCCTTTAAATAGTCCTCTTCCCATTATTACTTTTTCAGCAGAATTAGAACAAATGATAGTTAATATTGCAAAACAAACAGGGGCTAATGGATTAATCTTAGAGGCTAACTTAATTCAAAAAATTGTAACTGCTATAAATAACGTGATTGAAAAACTACAAAGTGAAAACAGGAAAGCTGTTATGATAACTGCTCCTGTTATAAGACGCGATTTGTCGCATATGCTTAGACAGCATATTCCAACTCTAGACGTCCTATCATTTACTGAGTTACCTGAT
Organism: uncultured Alphaproteobacteria bacterium; assembly: GCA_937142855.1. Taxonomy (GTDB): domain Bacteria; phylum Pseudomonadota; class Alphaproteobacteria; order Puniceispirillales; family Marisalimonadaceae; genus Marisalimonas. Next base: position 13,338 of record CAKZQZ010000048.1, read on the forward strand.
AACAAAAAGATTGAAGTTGTAGCGAATATTGGTTCAGAAGAACAAAATAAAGATTAACAAGTAGTTAATAAGTACGGAGAAAAAAATGACACAACATAAAGTTATTGCTGAAGACAGCCTATCTGCAATGGACGAGATATCAAGAGTCCTAGGTAAAGATGCTGTAATACTAAAAACAGAAAAAATTAACGGTAAAATTCATATTTTAGGCTCAAATAATATTGAGGATTTAGCAACTTCAAACGCAAAAAAATTGAATAAGCAAAAATCAAATTTTAGCCATTTATTTACAAATCAAAATTTAGAGCAAAAAACTCAAAGTCGAAAAATTCAATCAGTTATTGAGAAAAATAATATTAAAGACAAAGACGTATCAGCTAGCTTTGAAAATCAAAACAATATCATACCTGTAACAAAGTATGTTGATGTTGAAACATTTAAAATTTTTACTAACAAAATAGAAAATCTATTACAGAACATGATTATATCCGACATGGATACTCTAAGTTCCTATTACAGTCGGTCACTAACGCTTAAATTATTAAAAAAAGGATACTCTAAAAAAATTATTTCAGAATTTCAAAAAGACGTATTAATTGAAGAAGATATTGATCCTGAGCTAACTTTTTATCATTATTTATCAAAGCAATTAGTTACGCCATTTGAAGAGACTATACTTAATTCTGATTTAATTTTTGTAAATGGACCCAGTGGTTCTGGTAAAACTACTTTATGCTCAAAAATTGCTTCTTATGTTCTGGATCATAAGTTTGTGGGTAATGATAGACACAAACTTTCAATAGTAAATTTCGCTCCAAAATCATCAAATCATTCCGAACTTATTAACTTTGGAAGATTATTAAATTTGAATGTAAATTCAATATCTTCTTTAGAGGATCTTATAACATTTATTGAGGCTAATAGAACTCAAAGAAAATTAATAATAGACGTTTCTCAAGAAAATAATAATGCCGAAGGATACCATGAGTACATCAACAAACTAACCTTAGATAAAAAATGTTCTAATATAATAGCTCTTCAGGCAAGTACGAATAGGAATATGATAAAATCAATAATAAAGTCGTTTGAGAACTCATTTCCTACAATTGCACTCACTAAACTAGATGAGGCTAACATTGGATCCGAAGAGTTATCTATTTTAGGTGAACTAAAGTGTAAAATTGGTGTTTTATCAGGTTCAAAATCAATTATTGGGTCATTAGCTTTTGCTAAAAGAGAAGTTTTGGCACAATATATGAAAGACATTAGTATATAGATCTTAGATCAGGATTAATTATGACAACTACAATTGCAATCACTTCTGGAAAAGGTGGGGTGGGGAAAACAACAATAGCTGTTAATTTAGCCTTAAGTCTTTCTTTACAAAAAAAAGAAACTCTTCTTTTAGACGCTGACCTAGGTATGGCTAATGCCCACATTTTACTAGGTATTAATCCTAAACTATCCTTAGATGATTTTATAAATGGTAATTTAGAATTAGCAAAAGTCATTACAACGACTAAAGATAATCTGAAGTTTGTTTCTGGTGGAAATGCAATTAACAATTTATTGAATTTAGGTGATCTTGAACGTCATAAAATTATCAAAAGCTTTAATGATATTTCTAAAAAACCAGAGTTCATGATAATTGATGTAGGCGCAGGTGCTGAGGCATCATCAATGACTTTTATGGCGTCTGCAGACAAAGTTATAGTTGTTCTTACTGGTGAACCTACAAGCTTTATAGATGCCTATAGCCTAATTAAAACCTCTTTCTTAGACTATAAAATGAATAATTTTGGTATTATAGTTAATTTGTCAACTTCTCCTCTGCAAGCAAAGCTAAATTTTGATAAGTTTCAATCAATAACCCATAAGTTTTTAGATGTTAATTTAAAATTTTTAGGTCATGTACCTACATCTCAAAAAATAAAAAATTCAATTATATCTAGATCAGCCTTAATGACCTCAAAGGTTGAGAGTCCAGAAAAAAATGCATTTAATGAAATATCTAAAAATTTATTATCCCTCGGAAACAACAAAACAGGAACTATAAAGTTTTTTGATAATTAACCAAATTTATGAAGATTGAAAATGAATAGTTATTCTAAAATTGTAAAACCAAATATTAATCAATTAATAAACGATCATACGAATTTAGTTAAAAAAATTTCATGGCATTTACACGGTAGAGTGAGTGCAGTAATTGAAATAGACGATATTATTCAAATAGGTATGCTTGGACTTATTTCAGCTGCTCAAAATTATACCCCTCAAAGTGATGCTTCTTTTGCTTCATATGCAAGTATTAGAATTAGAGGTGAAATTCTTGATTTCTTAAGGAAAAGCTCTAATTTAGACAGAACAACAATCAGTATCAAAAAAAGTGCTGAAAAAGCTATGAATACCCTAAGAAACAAACTCGCCCGAGAACCTCATGAATACGAAATAGCTAATGAACTTGGTATAACAACTGAAAAATATTTTGAATGGAAGAATGCTTTTGAAGCAAGTGTTTCTAGAAGTTTAGACGATTCATATGATGAGTACTCTAATTGGTTTGTTGCCAAAGACTTAAACCCTGAAGAACAGATAAATGACACTGAACTAAGACAAAGTTTAAAAGAGGTTATCAAAAAGCTTGATGGAAAAGAAGCTTTGATAATACAATTATATTTTGTTGAGGAATTAAATATCTACGAAATAGCAGAAGTTATGGAAGTCTCGACTGGTAGAGTTTCTCAGATAAAAACTTCAGCCATCAAAAAAATAAGAGAGAATCTTAGTAAAGAAATATAAATTTACATGCAAAAATTAGAAATGCTTATTAAAACTGTAGATGCGCATTATAATAGTTTACATTTAATAGAATGTCTTTATCTCTCATGCAGCCTTCTAAATATTGCTAGAGGAACGTGCAATATGATGATTGTAAATGAATCAAAGAACTTCAGAAATAAAATTACCATTGAATATGAAAGAGCAATAATGACTGGAACCATTCAGGTTAAAAATGATTTTTTTAAATCTCTACAAAAACAACTTTCTATAAAGAATGAACGTCCAGCAAGATTAGAATTAATGATAAATGATAAATTAAATATTAATAAGAATGGAATTCTATTTTTAGATAAGCAGTTAGTGTCTGATATTAATGAATATAAATTCTTTATACCGCTTTTATAATTAAAAACTTGATTCAATAGACCTTAAATTAACCATCAATAAGTCTCTTAGAGATGTCAATTTCTGTTTGAAGTAACCGTGAAACACCGGAAAAAGCTTGCTGAGTTTTCAACATAGTTACCATTTCTGACGTAATATCAACATTTGCTCTTTCTAGATTTCCAGCGTTAATCTTCCCAAAAGAGCCGTTCATAGGTATTCCAAACGTAGGTAATCCAGATTTATTATTATTTTGAAAGCGGTTGTTTCCTACTGGTGTTAGTCCAGGACCATTTACAAAAGAAGCTAATGCGAAACTACCAATAACGACTTCTTCATCAAGTCCGTATGTTGCCGTTATTTTGCCGTTAGACGCTACATTAACATTTGAAATAATTGAGGTTGTTTGATCAGCGTTTTGCTTTGTTGTTGGAATTATTAAATTTTTTAAAACAGCTTTTTCATCTCCTAAGAAACCCATAACTTTCAATCCATCATTTGTAACCACTTCACCTTTTGAAGTAATATTAAATGAGCCATCTCTTGTAAAAAAAGGTGTGTCTACTTGATCACCTTGTATTACTGGAAAAAACCCAGTACCGGTAATAGCAAGATCAAGCGCCCCTCCAGTTTCTTGAAGTGAACCTTGACTCATTTGTATACGAGGATCGCTTATCCCAACACCCTGACCAGAAAATGTGTCTGGGTCTGTAGATTTATGAATAGAATAAATATGTTCAAAATTTGCGGTACTTTTTTTAAAAGCTGTACTATTTGCGTTAGCAATATTATTAGAGACTATACCCATTTCTCTTGAGTTAGCATTTAAAGCACTTTTTAAAATTGATAACATGTAATAACTCCTATAGGATTATTAGAGAGCAATATTTATGCCATTGACTTTTTGTAGAATAAAATTTTATAAACAAAATATTATTTTGATCGTATTGTTGTTTAGTCGTTGATATTTTTTTAACATCTGGGGAAATTTCAAAAATGAGTTTATCAACTAAGAGTACAGAGTTAATAAAAATCGATGATAAAAAATCAAATCTTCCTATTAAGTTTAATCCTAATGAAATTAACCAAGCATTACAATTAGTTGATAAGGACTTATATTTAAAAAATAGAGAGGATGTTAAAAAGTACTTACCTGACATATTAGGTAGAGTTTTAGCAAGAATTTGGATTGATAAAACATTTAAGGAAGATTTTAAATCAAATCCTAATGATGTTTTGAATGAAAATGGTGTTTTTTTACCTGAAGATATGATTTTAGAGTTTCAAAAGCCAAACTCTGATAGACCTAAAATTATAGTTTATGAAAAAAAGCAAAATTCCAATTTCAAGGTTAGAGTTGTTCAATTACAGTTAGTTATGTTGGCAGGCAGGTAAACTTTGTTAAGCTATTTAAATAGTTGTTTCAAAAATTTTAAATATATAAGTTTTATTTTTTTATACCTTTTCTGTTTTTCTTTTTCAGATCAAACTTTAGCCAATGAACAGAATAAAAATTTAGAAAATGTTTATAAGCTTCTTCAAGAAAAAAACTTTAAGGATGGGTTAAAGGAACTTCAAATTTTATGTGAAGATAATAATATACAAGCTCAGCTTTTATTTTCTAAAATTTTGTTTTCAGGTGATTTGACCCCTCAAGATTTTGAGAATTCTTATTTTTGGTCATCATCTGCATTACTTGGTGGATTAAAAAAATCAGAAATTATAATAGAAAAATTAAATAATTATCTTTCCGAAGATAAAATAGTAAAAATCAAGGACAATTTAAAAGTTTTTTTAGAAAAAAAAGCTCTTAATGGAGATAAACGAGCAATAATTCAAATTGCAAAATTTTATGAAATATTTTTAGAACCAGCAGACTTTGTTAATGCTTATACATGGTATAGTATTGCGGTTGCTCAGGGTATAAAAACGGCAAAAACTAAAAGAGATGAGCTTATAAATGAGCTTAATGAGAAAGATTTACTTGAAGCTCAAACATTATCAATTAAGCTGTTTAAGCAAATTAATAATTAATGGAGATATTTATGAAATGTAAAGTTCATTGGTTAATTGATGGCCTTGTAGAAATTGAAGCTGATAATATTGATAATGCAGAAAAAATTATTAAAGATAAAATTGAAGCTTTTATAAAAAGTAATTCTGACTTTTTTGAAGAAATTGGAGCAAAAGCTGTTCAAGGTCAAGCCTATTTACCAGGTACCGACGAAAAATAATTTGGAGTAAATTTTGTTTAATATCAAAACTAGTAATTTAATTAATTTGCTTTCAATTTTGTTAGCTACATTTTTATATTCATCACATTCCTTTTCAAAAGGTAAAATATATGGAAATTCTAAAACGCTCTCTAAAGAGTATATAAAGTATGAAAAATGTAGATTGAAAGAGACCTTAATAAATATCAAAGATGGCCAAAAAGATGGGTATAAATGTGTTTATAAAAGACAAGGTCGGGGTAAAGACATTACAGTTTTTCAGCCCTCAGCAATATGTCAAAAGTCATTTAAATGCAAAACTGAAATACAATAATACATTTATAAACCACAATATCTTACTAGTAAAAAAATATCTTATACTAGATATGGTATGAAAAAGAAAAAATACCTATTAATATCAATTAGTTATAGTTATTCCTTTTGAAATCCATTAGTATAATAGTATGGATAATTATGAGATAAATATATTAAGACGCAATGGTAACTGGAATAAAATTACACAGAATGACGATGTAATGAACAATAATGAATTACATAATGAAAAAAAATTAGAAAATAAAAATCATAATGATTATGAACATTTAAATGATGATTTTAAATTTTATTTAAAACAAGTTAGTTCGATTATAAATAAAATTGAAAGTTTAGAAGAAGAAAAAAATAATTTAAAAATTCAACTTAAAACCTACGAGGTAGAATTTATAAACAAAAAAAAAGATACAGAAAATAAGATAAATTTAATGACCGAGGAACGAGATATCCTTGATAAGACTATTAATGTAATTAAAAATTTGAAATCTATTTAATTTAGCGGAGGTAAAGATGTCTAAAATTAAGACTAAACCATTAAATGATGCTAAATCTATTTTTGTTGCAAATGTAAAAGGCGGTGTTGGTAAAAGCACATTATCAATTATGCTAGCAAGAGAGTTAGCAGAAAGAATGCCTCCACAAAACATAACAGTAATTGATACAGATTTACAAAGAACCGCTACTGAGTTTTTAACAAACAGTAACCCAGAAATAAATGTTGAGTTTCTACCAATCACACCTGCCTTTGAAAATACAAATATTTCTCTTGTACAGCAGTTTATTAAACAAAACGAGTTTAGACCTGGACATGTAGTGATTGTTGATACTCCTGCAGGAAGTTCTCAAAGATTATGGAATTTAGTTGCCGAAGGATATGCTGTTTTAATTCCGACTACTCTAAGTAATGCGGACCTTTTACCTACCGAAAATTTTATTAGGAGTATAGATAAAGTTAAAGCGAGATATGGCAAATACCACCCGCACTTAATAGTATGCCCAAATAAGATACCCTTTGGTCAAAAGGATTTTTCAGTAATGGCAGATAGATTGAATAATCACGATGTGGTAATTGGCCCTGCTTTAAGAGATCTAGCTAGTGTTAGACATTTTTATAATGGAAAGGCAGAAAAGTGGGAAAACAAATCAAATAGTAATGCACAGTCCGACTTCGAACAATTTGGATCATTTATTGAAAAATATGTTTTAAATGGTGAGTTAGATAAAATTTATAATAAAAATAATACGTCTAAAAATGTTATTCCGTTTGGAAAGACTAGTAATTAGATTGTAACCTATTACCTAACTGACTTACCCATTTCTCAGTTGCTATAAAAGGTAATTGAGATTGAATATCTCTTTTTTTGTTTACTATAATTTTGTCTACAAATAGATTTTCTTCCGATCTATTTTCAGTAGTTTTGAAATTTTCTTCTTTAAATAACTCGTTCATGTATAATTTTACGTCATAAATAAAATTTTGTTTAATTTAACCGTAAACATTATTATGAGTTATATGGAAAATAGTAATGAATAAAGAAGAAGTTGAGGATCAAGTTTTAAAAAAGATTAATTTAATACTCGCTGAATTTGAATGTTATGAAAAACCTTTGGTGAATTCCAATGGCGATATTATTATTAAAAACAAAATAGTAAAAGCACCGAATAAGGAGAAATTAATTTTAACAAATATTTTTAAACAGATAATTGCGAATGATATAAAAAAAAACAGGGCTTAAAAGCCCTGTTCGTATTTAATTAAGAATATGAACCTTAATTAGAGTGCATATTTTATCAAAGGCTGCTCTGATAAATTAAAAACCTTATAGGAACACATTCCATAAAAAATACTAGACATCAGACCACCTCCTTTACTGTTTGTTAAAAAAATCATAATAGTATAATTAATTTTAAAAAACAATGTTTCAGAGGTTTTAGCAATAATTTAGAAACAGGAAAATTTTATGAAAAATAATAAAGAGACAAAAACATATAGAGCCGGCGATGTAATTTATTCTCATAATGATCCTGCAGAATTTATTTTTTTAATACATAGTGGGAAAGTAAGAATTGAGTCTAAACATGGCTTAGAATTAGGAATATTAGAAACTGGAGAAATATTTGGTGAAGTTGGCCATATAATTGAGTCTCCAAGAACAGTAACAGCTGTAGCTGTTACTAATTCAATAATCAGAGTTATAGATGAGAAGACAGTTAAAGAAAAAATGAATAAAGCTGACCCCGTTTTAGCAGCAATCATTAGAGGCTTGTCTCTTAGAATAGGAGATGCAAACGCCTTAGCTGAAAAGCACTGGCTAGAGCTAAGTTTATACAAATCGCTTGGTAAATAAGAAATTTTTATATTTATAAAAAAAAGAAACTTATATGGCAGATCAAACAAAATCATTAAAATCTAAAATAATGAATATAAAAAATTTATATTTATATTTAATAGGTCTTATCTCTTCTATTTTAACATTATTATTTTTTTACTTTAGCAATCAAATTATTAAAGAAGAAAAAAAAGTAGAAGAAAAAGTTGATATTTACAAAGTAGCTAAAGAAGAAGCGATAAAATTAGGTAGGTTAGAACCTGATGAAAAACCGATAGTTCAAGAAATTGGCCCTGATGGGAAAGTTATAATACCTACACTATCATATGTAGATATAGGAGGTATGGGTGAAAATTCAAATAAAAGTTTTTGGACAAATATACCCAACTCAAAATCTTTCATTAGTTTTGATCTAGTTCTCTCTTCCTATAAAGGTGAAAAATTAACAGACTATCTAACAGATTATGATGCTGATTTGAGACAAATTGTATATAACGAAATTGGCAAAAAGAAATTAAAAGAATTTGATGGTAGTGAAGGTAAGAAAAAATTACTTGAGAATATAAAAAATGAATTTAATGCCTATTTTGATGACAAAGAGTTAGAACCTGTTGTGTTTGGAGCATATTTTAAAGTTTTTGCAATTACGACTAGAGGCTAATCAATTAAAAATCTGATAATTTATTTTTTTATCCTTATCTAACTTATTAGTTACTGGTGGCAATGGATATTTTAGGCCAGTTGCGCAATTAAAAAGTACAACTTTATCTGACTTTGTAATTAAGTTTTGAGATAATGCTTTTTCATATGCGCTCATTGTAGCAGCCCCCTCAGGACATAAAAAACACCCATCTGTATTTGCTACTCTATCTCTACTTTTCATTATTTCTTCATCAGAAATAGCTATAGCAAAACCCTTACTTTCATTGACTGCCCTTATAATCAGAAAATCTCCTACAGCAATAGGCACTCTTATTCCAGCAGCTTTTGTAAAAGCATTTTCCCATAAAGGTGCATGTTCTTCACCATTTTCCCAAGCTTTTACTATAGGGGCGCACCCTTCTGCTTGGACCGCTACCATTTTAGGAAGATTTCCTTTTATCCAGCCAAGCTCTTTGAGTTCTAGAAAAGCTTTCCACATACCAATCAAACCAGTACCTCCTCCCGTTGGATAGAAAATGACATCAGGTAATTCCCAATTTAACTGTTCAGCCAATTCTAAACCCATAGTCTTTTTGCCTTCTATCCGGTAAGGCTCTTTAAGAGTTGAAACATCAAACCATCCTACAGACTCCTTACCTTCTCCAACTATTCTGCCACAATCATTGATAAGCCCATTCACTAAGAAAGTTTCAGCACCTAAAGACTGTATTTCTCTTACATTTATATCTGGTGTGTCATCTGGACAAAACACTGTTGATTTAATATTTGCGTGTGTAGCGTAGGCTGCCATTGCAGCACCAGCATTTCCGTTAGTGGGGATTGCAAGATGATTTAATTTAAATTGCTTTGCCATTGATACTGCTAAGCATAAACCCCTAGCTTTAAAAGAACCTGTTGGAAGTCGTCCTTCGTCTTTTACCAACACGCACCCTTTATCTTTTTCATTATAACTAACTGAGTGTTTTAGTTTTATTAATGGTGTGATGACTTCTCCAAGAGACACTCTATCATCTGGATTTTTGACTGGCAAAAGAGAAGAATAACGCCAAAGTCCATTTGTTTTGGAATTCGTAATGTCATCTCTACTAACTTCGTTTTTTAATTTTTCTAAGTCGTAACGTACTAATAAGGGTCTGCCTACTTCTGATAATCCATGAATTTTATTTGCTTCGTATTTTTTGCCCGTCATGGAGCATTCAAGATGAGTTACGTAATAGTTATCCATTTTAAGCCTTATTTATCTAATTATTTTTTCCAGAAATAATATCAATCATTGCCTTTGTAATTTTTTTAGTAGAACTGTTTCCACCCAGATCTTGAGGCAAGTATTTTTTATCATATGTAAGTTTTTCAATCGCAAACATTAATTTTTGAGCAGCCTTAAGCTCCCCTAAATTTTCTAGCATCATTACAGCAGACCAATAAGAGCCAATAGGATTGGCAATTCCTTTACCCATTATATCAAATGCGGATCCATGAATGGGCTCAAACATTGATGGGTGTCGTTTATCAGGATCCAAATTTGCAGTAGGAGCAATGCCCATAGAACCTGATAAGGATGCTGCCAAGTCTGTCAAAATGTCAGCATGAAGATTTGAAGCTACAACTGTGTCTATGCTCTTTGGGTCTAAAACCATTCTTGTAGTCATAGCATCAACAAGCATTTTATCTGTTGTAATATCTTTATAATCCTCTGATATCTCCTCAAAAATTTCATCCCACATTACCATGCCGTGTCGTTGAGCATTAGACTTAGTTACAAGTGTTAGCAATTTTCTAGGTCTGGAACGTGCTATCTCAAAAGCAAATCTCTGTATTCTCTCTACACCTTGTTTTGTAAAGAGTGTAATATCCATAGCTGTATCATTACTGTAACCCTTGTGACTTCTTCCACCAATGCCAGAATACTCTCCTTCAGAATTTTCCCTAATAAAGGCCCAATCAATATCCTTTTCACTAATATCCTTTAATGGTGAATTTATACCAGGAAGCAACCTTACGGGCCTTAAATTAGCATATTGATCAAGACCTTGACATATTTTTAATCTTAACCCCCAGAGAGTAATATGATCTGGAATTCCAGGATCGCCCGCGGATCCAAAATATATTGAATTAAAATTTTTAAGTTCTTCGACACCATCCTCAGGCATCATCACACCATGTTTCCTGTAATGATCCGAACCCCAATCAAACTCCGTAAATTCTATTGGTAAATTAGATTCAACTTTTGAAAGGGCCTTTAATACTTCGACCCCACTACTTATAACTTCCGTACCAATTCCGTCACCAGGTATTACGGCTATTTTATACATTTAACAACTTTCATTTTGATTAAATTATTATTAAAAAAGTTAGAATTAGTATACTAATAAAAGTCCATATATTTTAATAATTGATTATAAATAATAACATGAGTTTTTTTTCAAATTTTTTAAAAACTAATAATAATTTTTATATGAAATTAATTTGTATTTCTATCATTTTCTTACTAATAGCACCTATAATTGCCATTATTTTTTCAAGTTTTGAAAATACATTTTCCTTATGGATACATCTAATTAATACAAGACTAGAATTCTATTTGTACAACACTTTTCTTCTTATGTTTGGTGTTGGTGTAACAACATTTATTATAGGAGTAGGTCTTGCTTGGTTAATATGTCGATACGATTTTTTTATGAAAAATATAATAGAATGGGCTTTATTATTACCACTTGCGTTGCCATCATACATAATAGCTTATTGTTATACAGATTTTTTAGAGTATAGCGGTTATCTCCAAACTCTTATTAGAAATATTTTTGAGTTAAACTCTCCAAATGAATATTTTTTTCCTGAAATAAGATCATTAGGAGGAGCAATATTTGTCATTTCTTTTGTATTATATCCTTATGTTTATTTAATAACAAAAGTAGCCTTCAGATCAACACCTACATCCTTATTAGAATTAGCTGAAATCAATGGTAAAAATCCTTTATATTCAGTGGCACTTCCTTTAGCCAGACCTGCCATTATTGCTGGCCTTTCATTAGTATTAATGGAAACAATTTCAGATTTTGGTACCGTAGATTTTTTTGCTGTAGAAACGATTACTTTAGGTATCTTTAATCTCTGGCTTGGAATGAATAACCTTGCTGCTGCTTCTCAACTAGCTCTAATCGGTTTTACGTTTGTATTAGTTTTATTTGCATTAGAGCTTGCTGCAAGAAATAAACAAAGGTTTAATGATACTAAAATAACTTTATATAGAGGCTTTAATAAAAAGGTATCTCCACTAAAAAATCTTTTTATTTTTGTGATCTGCCTATTACCCTTAGTTATAGGGTTCATAATACCAGTTTTAATCTTAATTATTAATTCTATAAGCTACCTAGATTTAGAAAGCTTTAATAACCTAATAAATCTCTCAATTAATTCTTTTTTAATAAGTATTATAACCTCATTAGTTATTGTAATTTTGTCATTGATCCTTGTTGTTGGTTTGAAATTTTATAATTTTAAGGGAATGAATTTTTTATCAACTGTTGCTGGAATAGGTTATGCTTTCCCAGGTATAATTATAGCATTAGGTTCTCTTTTTTTTATATCTTTCCTTCAAAACACAACTAACTCAATATTTTTGTTTTTGGGTACTGAAATAGAAATTATTATGATTGGGTCATTTTTTATTTTAATATTTGCTTACGTTTCAAGATTTAATGCTGTGGCATTTGGAGCTATTAATAGCGGAATTAGTAGAATTCCTCCTAACATGATGGAAGCAAGCCTTACTTTAGGGAAGCCTTTTGGTTTTAGTTTTATAAAAATAATACTTCCCCTTATTAAGCCATCAATACTAACGGCTACAATTTTAGCCTTTGTAGATATAATTAAAGAATTACCAATCACCCTATTACTCAGGCCTTTTAATTTTGAGACTTTAGCAACATATGTATATCAATATGCCAATGATGAAATGCTCGGAAGGGCTTCTGGACCTGCTTTATTAATCGTATTCATTGGTCTCATACCTATATTATTTATAAATAATGTAATGAATAAAAAAACAATTTAATTGTTTGATGAATTATACTACTTTAATTTTATACTAAATATCTTGGGATAGTTAAGCATGGCTAAGCTTTACGAAAAATGTATAAAAGTAGGATTAAGGATGACCTTGCCTAGAAAGATTATACTCGAAGTAATTGAAGATTCAGCCGATCACCCAGATGTTGATGAACTTTATAGAAGGGCTGTAGAAAAAGATAGGTCAATATCGATTGCGACTGTTTATAGAACAACAAAACTTTTTGAAGAAGCAGGTATAATTGAGAGGTTAGATATTGGAGATGGAAGAGCCCGATATGAAGAGGCTGGTGAACACCATGAACATCTTATTGATATTGAAACTGGAGAAATAATTGAATTTCAAAATGAAGAATTAGAGGAAATGAAAAGACAGGTAGCCAAGAAAATGGGCTACGAGTTAGTAGATCACAGGTTAGAATTATTTGGAAAAAAAATTAAAAGTTAAATATTTTTTATTTTTAAATTATTAGACTTATTCAAAAATTTTCATAAATAAATCGTAGTTTAATTACCATCCAACTCTATCAATTATCATTTGAGCATCCTTTGAAAAATCTGCTATTTTACTTATTGGTAAAGCATCTGCTTTAAAAGTGCCCCACTCCATAATTTTACCATCAGGTTTTACATTAGGATTGACAGGATATTCGAAATTTATATTTGAATATATTTTCTGTGCTTTAGGCATAGTTAACCATTCAACAAATTTTAAGGCCTCATTATAATTTTTCGAAAACTTTGCGATGGCAGCACCAGATACATTTATATGTTGTCCCCTATTATTTTGATTATAAAAAATTATGTCAGTCGCCTCAGCCCATTTTTTTTGTTCAGGGTTTTTTTCATTAAATTTCATAAGAGCAAAATAATATGTGTTCATTAATACAATATCACACTCACCTGAGTAAATTGCTTTTGCTTGAGCTCTATCATTCCCTTTTGCTTTTCTGGCAAAATTAGACACTAATGCTTCTGCCCATAGTTGCGCTTTTCTTTCACCATGATGAGCTATTATTGATGCTAATAAAGCTCTATTATATGGATGACTACCTATTCTAGTGCATATTTTACCTTTAAATTTTGGATCTGCTAAATCTTCAATGTTTTGTATTTCATCAACATTTACTCTTTTGTTAGAAACCCCAATAACTCTTGCCCTGGTAGATAAACTAACCCATTTTTTATTTACGTCTCGTAAATGATCAGGCACATTTCTATCAATAATTTTTGAGTTTATTGTTCTTACTAAATCCATATCAGCAAGTTCTGATAATCTTGAAATATCTACGGTAAGGATTACGTCTGCAGGAGAGTTCTTACCTTCAGATTTAAGTCTTTGGGCAAGGCCTTTCTTAGCATGTAGAATATTAAATTTAACAGCATATTCTTTTTCGTACTCACTTGTAAAAGGGGCAAGCAGGGCTGGACTTCTATTTGAATAAATATTGATTTCATTTGCACTTGCACGGTGAATTCCAAAAATGAATATCGAAATACAAAATATCAGGTTGGAAATACAGAAAATAAAAGGTTTGAAAGATGTCATTTAGTTTTTCTCTTTTGTTAATGATAATCATTATCATAAAGATTATCACTGTCAATACCTTTTATCCCCCTCCTATTAATATTCCAGCGGCAAGAACTAATGACCCTCCAAAAACAACTTGGAATATAGCCTTAGTAAATTTTATTTTCATATATTTTGTTTGTATCCACGCAATAGCCCATAACTCTACTAAAACAAATAACATTGCTATAACAGTTGCCGTATAGAAATCAGCTATTAAATATGGTAACGCATGACCTAAACCACCCAGAGTTGTCATTATACCAGAGGCAAATCCTCTTTTTACTGGAGAACCTCTTCCAGATAGAACTCCGTCATCATGTACCGCTTCAGTAAAACCCATCGAAATACCAGCACCAATAGAAGCCGCTAAACCTACTAATAAGGTTGTATGACTATCCTTAGTTGCAAAAGCAGTAGCAAATATAGGGGCTAATGTAGAGACTGATCCATCCATTAATCCTGCAAGACCTGGCTGTACCCAAGTTAGTATAAATTGTTTTTCATCTTTTTTAATCTCTTCATCACCAATTTCTGATGATTCAATTTTAGAAAGTTTAAGAGTGGCCTTCTCCCCATGTTTACTTTCAATTGCTGCTAAATCACCTAACAGCTTACGAACATCTGGGTCATTAGCCTTTTGAGTTGCATCATAATAAAAGTTAGCAGCGTCACTCTCCATCTTTACAATCTCTTTTCTGACTGTAGATAGAGATAGATTTTTTGTAAGCCATAAAGGACGTCTAGAATAAAAACCAGAGACGTGTTCACGTTTAATATATGGTATTATATCGTTAAATTTTGTTTTATATAAATCTAATAAAAGTCTTCTATGTTCATTTTCTTCATCACACATTTCTTGAAACATTTTTGATGTTTCAGGAAACTCCGTTAAAAAATAAGAAGCGTATTGTTGATAAATTTTTGCATCTTCTTCTTCTGCAAATATTGCTAATGCAAGAACCTCTTTATCAGATAGTTTATGATATTTTTTTTTATTGTAAAAAAAAGCAGGCACAAATATCTCCAGTAAATATCAACTTATCATGATCTTAATTTTAAGTCATTGATTTGATTATTTTTACTTAATTTATTATTTATAACTTAAAAATAAAATATGAACATTGAACAATAACATCATTCAGTTTTATTATCATTTAAACCAATCCAAAAATATAGTAATGTTCGAACTTAATTGTTAATATTTTTTTGTTATCTAGAAAGAATTTATAATCATGCAAAATTTTACAATAGCCACAATTCCTGGAGACGGAATAGGAAAAGATATAATAAAATCAGCTATTGAGTTAGTCGATTTGTCCTCTGAAATTATAGGCGGTTTTAAATGTGAATGGGAAATGATTGATGCTGGAGCTGAGTATTATTCTAAAAATGGAACCGATGTGGAGCCTCAAGGTGAAGACAGAATAAATGAAGCCGATAGCATTTTTCTTGGAGCAATTGGGTTACCCTCAGTTAGATATGAAGATGGAACAGAGATATGCCCTCACCTTAGATTTAGAGAGATGTTTAGCTTATATGCTGGCGTTAGACCTGTAAAAGCCTATCCAAACATAACGAATAGGTTAAGTAATAAGTTATCAAGTAAAATTGATTTAGTCATATTAAGAGAATCAACCGAAGGTTTGTTTTATACAGCAGCAGTTCATAATAGATGCCCTGTAGACAATAATGATGAAGTTCAGGACATTATGCGTATTACAAGAAATACCACTGAAAAACTTCATGATTTTGCATTCAAGTTAGCACGACAGAGAAAAAAGAAAGGAAAGTTGGGCAAAGTGACTTGCGTCGATAAAGCCAATGTGTTTCGTTCTCAAGCATTTTTTAGAAAAATTTTTGATGAAAGAAAAACTAATTTCCAAGATATTCAATCCGATCATTGTTACGTAGATGCTATGGCTTTAAATTTAATCAGAAACCCTTGGGAATATGATGTTATGGTCATGGAAAATATGTTTGGTGATATATTATCTGACCTAGGTGGCGGTTTGGTTGGTGGCATGGGCATGGCATCGTGTGCAGAAATTGGAGACAATCATGGATTATTTCAGCCAGCTCACGGAAGTGCCCCAGACATTATGGGTCAAGACAAAGCTAATCCATTGGCTACCATACTAAGTTCCACTCTAATGCTTGATTATTTAGCTGATAAAAATAATTGTTCAAATGCGGCTAAAAGTTCTAAGTTGATTGAGACGGCTATAGAAGTTGGATTTCAAAAAAATAAGCTAAGGCCTATGGAATTTGGTGGTGACATGGGAACGCAAGCCATTACCAAAGAATTGATGGATTTATTAAAAGATACAAATGTTCAAAAAGAAGCATTAAATTAATAAAAATGGGAGCAATTTATGTTTGTCATAACTGTTAAGTTTGTAATACACGAAGAGTTTATAGAAAAATTTAAACAAAGAATTTTACAACAAGCAAGAGACTCTCTCGAATTAGAAAAAGAGTGCCATGAATTTGATGTATGTCATGATCCTAATGATGTAACAGTTGTATTCTTATACGAAACATACACGGATAAAGATGCTTTTGATGTTCACTTGAATAGTGAACATTATAAAAACTTCAATGAAGAAGTGACGCCGTGGGTAAAAGAAAAAATAGTTACCCAATTAGTTAAACAAGAATTATAATTTAGGTTTTAGGTTTATGAAGTTAGGTATAATAGGTGATGATTTTACAGGTTCTTCAGATATTGCAAATAATCTCAAGAAATCTGGAATGCAAGTTTCTATGTATGCCGGTATTCCACATTCCATAGCTAAAGACGAACAAAATCATTCAACAGATGCAATTGTAATAGCCTTAAAAACAAGAACTATACCTATTGAAAATGCAATATCCGAGAGCTTGAAAGCTCTTTCTTGGTTAAAGGAATGTGGTTGCCAACAATTTATTTTTAAATATTGTTCAACATTTGATTCAACAAAAAAAGGAAATATTGGCCCAGTTACTGATGCTTTAATGAAAGAATTAAAAACGGATTTTACGATAGCTTGTCCATCATTTCCAGACGCAGGAAGAACAGTTTATAATGGACACATGTTTGTTAATGGCGTCCCATTAAATGAATCAGGTATGCAAAATCACCCTCTTACACCAATGACCGATCATAATCTAGTTAGATGGCTCAATTATCAAACCGAAGGCAAGGTGGGTCTTGTAGATTCAACTTCAATCGCAAACGGCGTAGATAGTGTCATTGGTAAAATTAATGAATTAAAAAACAATGGTTATCAATACGCCATTATTGATACTATTAAGAATGAAGATTTCGATATTATATGTAATGCGGTAAAAGATTTACCCTTCCTTACTGGAGGATCTGGCATTGCACTAGGCTTACCACAAATTTATAAAGATAGAGGATATCTATCAGGATCAAACTTTAAAATACCAGAAAATAATTCTAATGCTGTAATCATGTCAGGTTCATGTTCAAATGCGACATTAGAGCAAATTAATATTTATAAAGAAAATAACCCTTCATTTTACGTAGATCCTGATAATGTTATGAATAACCAAAACTTACTTGGAACTGTTTTTGATTGGATTAAAGAAAATGAAACAAAATCACCATTGGTATATTCATCATCTGAAAGCAAAATAGTTACAGAAAAACAAAGTCAGTACGGCCAAGAGATTTTAGCTGATAAAATTGAAGTTTTCTTTGAAAAATTATCTAAGAAACTTGTTGAAGATAATTTTGGAAGATTTATCTCTGCAGGAGGTGAAACCTCAGGTGCAATTATAAAAGGTCTTGGTGTACAAGAATTAAAAATAGGCGAAGAAATTTCACACGGCGTTCCAGCTTTATGGTCCCCTCATTCATATGGTCAAAAACCAATTTCAATCACCCTTAAATCCGGGAATTTCGGACAAAAAGATTTTTTTGAACGAGCCCTTAATATACTCTAAATTTTTGCAAATTTCTTTAAAGCATTTGTAAATGTTAACCCATTCTCCATTTCGCCCATTGCTTTTTTATCATCGGCAGAAAACTTCTCTGAGGCCTCAGTCACCTCCTTTAAATGTTCGATAGGAATACATAAAACACCTGTACCATCAGCAACTATAATATCGCCTTTTCTGACCCTAACACCTGCACAAATTATTGGTTCATTAATAGATAAAACTTTTATTCTTGTTTTTCCTGGGGTAGGTACCATGTGCTTAGAAAATGCCGGAAAGGCAAATTCAATAATTTCTTCCCTATCTCGAATTCCACCATCTACAACTAATCCGCCTATACCTTTCAATTTAGCAGCATAAGAAGCCATTCCGCCCCAAGTAGAAACCTGAGCTCCATTATTTGCTACTACAATAATATCACCAGAGTTTGCGGCATCGATCATATGCCCTACTTTAAAATCTTCAGTTGGGAAACTACCAAATGGCCCTGTTGTCTCCTGTACTGTGATTGCTCTTCCAACCATTGTCATCCCAAAACCAGCTGGGGATAAATTATTCATCACTCCATTGAAACCTATATCGTCTAATGCGTTTGCAATTGTTGGTGTTGCAATCTTTTTTAATCGTTCCATCAAATTTTCAATATCAGCCATTTTTATCCTCCCCAGAAAAGAATTAAACCAAGTGTTCTTATTTACAATAACTATACTTAATTTAAGATTAATTCTATTGACGTTTAACCTATATAATCTAACTTACTAAAGAATAATTAACTAAGTAAGTTTTATATATGTCAAAATTTAATTTTCCATTTATTTCAGAAACAAAAGAGCTATCCAACCTTCGTAAAGAAGTTAGAAAATTTATATCTGAAGCTTTAATTAACAAAGAATTTGAACCTGCAGCTGACGGATGGGTTTTTTCGGCAAACCCTAATTTTAGTAAAAAGCTAGGCTCAAAAGGATGGCTTGGGATGTCTTTTCCTAAAAAATATGGAGGAAATGAAAAGACTACTTTAGAGAGATATATTGTTACTGAGGAGCTTTTAGCCTCAGGAGCACCTGTAGCTGCCCACTGGATTGCAGACAGACAGAGTGGCAGTCAAATATTGCGGTATGGAACAGAAGAACAAAAACAATCCATAATTCCTAAAATAACTTCAGGTGAATGTTTCTTTGCAATTGGAATGAGTGAACCTGATTCAGGATCAGATTTGGCTTCTGTTAAAACAAAGGCCACCAAAACAGATGATGGCTGGATATTAGAGGGTCGAAAAATATGGTCAACCGGAGCTCATTTATCGAATTATATGATTGTTCTTGCAAGGACAAGTCCAGCATCTGAGAAAAACAGGCATGAAGGACTATCACAATTTTTAGTCGATTTATCATTACCTAACATAGGTATAAAAGGTATTCCTGATATGAGCGGCCAAAGACATTTTAATGAAACATTATTTGATAAAGTCAAACTCCCAAAAGATGCTTTACTAGGAAGAGAAGGTAAAGGATGGGAACAAGTTGTTGGAGAACTTGCTCTTGAAAGATCAGGCCCAGAAAGATTTTTATCTCATTTCTGCTTACTTGAAAATTTCATTAATCAATTTAGACATGTTCTAGTGAAATCAGGTTCGCAATTAATTGGAAGATTAATAGCTGAACTGCAAACACTCAGGAGAATGAGTTTTTCAGTAGCGTCAATGCTACAAAATGGAGAGTCTCCTGAAACTCAAGCTGCCTTTGTCAAGGAATTAGGAAACAGATTTGAGAAAATGATGATTGAGTCATTAAGAGAGTTTTCAAATATTATTCCTCTTTATGAATGGCCAAAACAGCTACAAAATTTATTTGAAGATGCAACGCTCAGAATACCTTCAAATTCACTAAGGGGTGGAACAACTGAAATAATGAGAGGAATAATTGCTAGGCAGTTAGGTCTAAGATGAATGAAGAAATACAAATTATTTTAGAAACAACTGAGAAAGTTCTACAAAAAAATATCAACCATCAACTTAGACAAAATATTGATCAAAAAAATGATGATCTAATAAATGTGTGGAATGAAGTTGAAGAAATAGGACTTCCTAAAATAGTTGTGAAAGAAAAGTTTGATGGGTTCAATCTAGAATTTGCTTCTGTTTTACCAATAATTCAACTTTCAAATAGCCTTGGCGCGCCAATACCTCTTTCAGAAACAATTTTATGTAATTATATTTTATCTGAATGTGACATAAACCCTCCAGAAGGCATGATTACTTTTGCCAATGTTGCGAAAAATATAAAAATTTCAGGAAATGAGTTAAGTGGTGAATTAATATCAGTCCCCTACTTAAATTTAACAGATAAAATTATGTTCATAACCAAAATTGATGGTGTTGAAAAAGTAGTTTTTTTACAAAACTCAAATTTGGATATCGAACAAAAAAAGAATTTTTTGGCTGAACCACGATTTAATGTAAATCTTAAAAATAATAATATTATTGAAATTAAAACCCTAAATCCCAAAATAAACTTTAACTACTTAGGGGCAATTTTAAGATCAGCACAAATGATCGGTTCCATGGAAAAAATTCTGAATCTTTCAATTGATTATTGTTCTCAAAGAAAACAATTTGGTAGGCCTTTATCAAAATTTCAGGCCATTCAACACCAAATTTCAGAAATGGCTGTTGAGTTATCAGCTTCTTCAGCAGCTTTGTCTACTATTGCCAGTTCAGAGGATTTGTCTAAAAATATTTATGATATTGCTATTTTAAAAATAAGAACTGGCATTGCCGCTGGTAAAATAATCGCTATATCTCATCAAGTACATGGTGCAATAGGTTTTACAAAAGAATATGAATTAGCCTATTTTACCAAAAACTTGAATAGTTGGAGAAATGATTTTGGCAATGAAAGTTACTGGGAAGAATTTTTAGGGAAAGATTTTTTAGAAAATAGTAATAAAAATTTGTGGGAATATCTAACATACTAAAATAAAAATTAAGGAGAACCATGTCTAAATCCGTTTTATATGAACAAGATAAAAGAATAGTTAAAATCACACTTAACAGACCTGATACTAGAAATGCACTCTCAGGTGATATTATTGAAGAACTTGTAGAGTATTTGAATAAAGCTGATAAAGATAAAAATGTTGGCTGTATAATTTTGACTGGTGCTGGTAAAAGTTTTTCATCAGGTGGAAATCTTCAAGAAATTAAAGATATGACCACCAAAGACAATATGTCCTTATCAGAATTAGAGGACTGGTATCGATTTGGAATTCAAAAAATTCCCAGAACTATGAATAGCATTGACGTACCAATAGTTGCTGCCGTTAACGGTCATGCAATAGGTGCTGGGAATGATTTATGTACTATGTGTGATATACGAATTGCTGGTGAGGATGCAAAATTCTCAGAGAGTTTTTTAAGAATTGGTATTATTCCTGGTGATGGCGGATCTTGGTTTCTTCCAAAAATAATTGGGCTATCAAGAGCAAATGAAATGATCCTAACTTGTGATGTTCTGGATGCTCAAAAAGCATTAGATTGGGGCCTAGTATCTCAAGTTGTTCCTAATGATAATTTACTCAAAGTCGCACATGAAACTGCTGACAAAATTGCATCACAACCACCTGAAGCTTCTCGAAGAGCTAAAAGACTTTTAAGAATGTCTCAAAATGTATCATTAGATAAAGCACTTGAAATGGCTGCCAGTCAACAGAGCATACTTCAACAGCTTAATGATCATAGAGAAGCCATAGATGCTTTGTTAGAAAAAAGAAAAGCTAATTATACAAATTCGTAATCCAAAAACTAACAGACTACTTGAATGGCTTGAAAGTATAAGTTATCAGAGCTTTATTGAAAATTTAATATATTTTGGAATTTAGTCGTCAGGCTCATAACCTGAAGGTCGTAGGTTCAAATCCTACCCCCGCAACCAACTATATTTGAATAAAATCAATAACTTAACGCCTAGTTAGGCATTTTTTATTTTTTTATAAATCTAAAGTTGCTACTTTCATTGCTACTTTTAAACTTTTTGAAAAATTATTATACAGGGTTACTGCACAATTTTCCTAATCAACAATGGTCAATGGTCAGGGGGTGGTCTGCCCATTGACCGTAGTCTATGGAGTACGGACCAGGGTTTATTGATAGGTTGGGAAAGTTGATTGGGAGTTATT
>CAKZQZ010000049.1 GCA_937142855.1 uncultured Alphaproteobacteria bacterium
CCAGGCGATAAAGAAATATCTACTAATAATGACAGGCTTGCAAATGGACTTCCTGTAGCTCCTTTGGTATGGGAAAACATTAAAAGTACTGCACAAAAGTTAAATGTAAATGATTTAGAAAGATTTGAAAAAGCAGTTAAATAATTAAACTATCTTTGATTGATTTTTTTAAAATTTGGCAGTTATAATCATATACTTAATTTTGTATGTGAGGAAACTGTCCTTGGCTGATTTAAAAAATACTATTTTTGTAAATAGTAAAAAAGTTGAAGTAAATAATGTCCACCATGACATAACTTTATTGGATTGGTTAAGAAATCATCATAGGATGACAGGAACCAAGGAAGGTTGTGCAGAAGGTGACTGTGGCGCTTGTTCAGTAATCATAGATGAAAATGGAAGTGGTAGTTCAAGACCTATAAATTCATGCTTAATTAGATTAGGTCAAGTAATGGGCAGGAGTGTAACTACAATAGAGGGTGTTGGTTGTGTTAAAAACCCACATCCTTTGCAAATTGCCTTTACAAATGAACATGCTTCACAATGTGGGTACTGTACTCCAGGTTTCATAATGTCAGGTATCAGCTTACTTAATTCTAATAAAAAAATAACAGATGAAACAATCAATGATGCAATCTCTGGTAATTTGTGCAGGTGTACAGGTTACTCGCCCATTATAAAAGCTATAAAGTCAGTAGCTAAGAATAGAATTACCCAAAATAACAGTCAATCCATCAATAAAATTAAGAAAATCACTCTTGGAAATGTAACTTATTTAAAACCATCTAATTTAAAGGAACTTAAAAAACATCTCGATGAAATTAAGAGTTTTCAATTTCTAGCGGGTGGAACAGATTTGAATCTTCAAAGACCAATTATCAATCAAAAAGAAGATAAGATTATATGTTTGGGTTCCATTGTAGAGTTAAACAAAATTACGCATCTCAAAGAAAAAATAGTACTTGGAGGTGGAGTTACAATTGAGAGTTTTCTTGAAGCTGTTAGGTTAAAAATGCCAGAGCTTGTAGAAATTCTTCAAAGGTTTGGGTCACCTCAAATTAGAAATCAAGGAACAGTTGGAGGAAATTTATGCACGTCTAGTCCTATTGGAGATATTGCACCAATATTGCTAGTTTTAAATTCGGATTTAAACGTGTTTGGAAGAAACGGTTCTAAAAAAATTAACATAAAAAACTTTTTCAAAGGTTACCGAAAGAATGTCTTACAAAAAGATGAAATAATTTCATCTGTTGAAATACCTTTTGCTAACAAAAAAAATAAAATTTTTTCTTGGAAACTCTCAAAACGATATGACCAAGATATATCGACTGTTTCTTTAGCCATAAATATTCAAACACACAAAAATATTATAAAAGAATTGCATTTAGCTGCTGGGGGTGTTGCAGCTATACCAAAGATGTTAGATAATTTAAGTAATCAAATGCTTGAAAAAAAAATAGATGATGCAATTCAATTTGCAATTGATAATTTAGAACAATATATCCAACCAATTTCTGACTTAAGAGGCTCAAGTCATTACAGATTAGAGGCAATCAAGGGATTATTTAGAAGATTACAAACTTGTTTGATACAAAATAAGAACAGTCTATCAATAATGGATTTTTAGAATGAATAATTTTAATAAAATTCCCATTCACGATTCCTCTTTAAGACATTCCACTGGTCAGGCTGTATATATAGACGACATGCCTGAACAAGAAAACCTATTGCATGCAGCACCTATTTTATCAAAAATTGCATGTGGAAAAATAATAAATATTAATTCTGATAAACTAAATAATTTGCCTTTCTTTACTAAAGTAATAACAGCTAAAGACATTCCTGGTGAGAATGAAATTGGCCCGATAAAGAATGGGGAACCTGTTTTAGCGGACGATTATATTTCATATTTAGGACAACCAATTGGTATTGTTTTGGCTGAAACACATCAAGAAGCTATTTACGCAACTAGTTTAGTTGAAATCGAGACTGAAATAACTACTAAACCAATTCTTAATTTAGATGATGCTTTTAAACAAAAATCCTTTTTAGAAAATCCAATGATTTTAGAAAAAGGGAATGTTGAAAGCGATATGGCAAAATCAAATTATAAATTATCTGGTGATTTTGAAATTGGTGGTCAAGATCATTTTTATCTAGAAACTCATGTTGCTATGACCCTCCCTGGCGAGAATGAAGAATATGTCGTGTGGTCAAGTACCCAACACCCTACTGAGGTTCAACATGGTGTTGGAAAGGTCTTAAATATACCATCAGCAAAAATTGATAGTAAAGTTAGAAGGTTAGGAGGTGGATTTGGTGGGAAAGAGAGCCAGGCAACTATTTTTGCAGCAATGTCCGCTTTAGGCGCTCACATAACTCTGAGACCTGTAAAAATTCGTCTGAATAGAGATCACGATATGACTGCATCAGGGAAAAGGCACAACTTTAAAGTATATTTCAATATAGGCTTTACAGCTGCTGGTAAGATTTTGGCGTTGGATATAAAACTTTTAAGTAATGGTGGTAATGTTTTAGATTTATCAGGACCTGTAATGACAAGAGCTCTAACTCATCTTGATAACTGTTATTTTATAAAATCACTAAAAGCTGTTGGTTATGTGTGTAAAACCAATACTGTTTCAAATACTGCTTTTAGGGGGTTTGGAGGCCCACAGGGAATGTTAACTATTGAAAATATACTCTTTTCAGTTAGTCAATATTTAAATAAGCCAGTAGATGAAATTCGTGAAATCAATTATTATTCTAGATTAAATGGTCTTAAAACACCTTATGGTCAAATTGTAAAAAACCCAAGAATTGAAAAGGTTTTAAGTGAAATATACAAGTTAAGTGATTATAAAAAAAGAATAAGAGATATAAAACAATTTAACCTAAATCAAAAAATAAATAATTTACCTTTCAGAAAAGGTATAGCCTTAATGCCTGCAAAATTTGGTATTTCGTTTAACAAACCATCGTTAAATCAAGGTGGAGCTCTCGTCCATGTTTACTCTGATGGATCTATAAGGTTAAATCATGGTGGAACTGAGATGGGGCAAGGGTTATTTATTAAAGTTGCCCAAGTTGTAGCTGAATGCTTCAAGGTTCCGGTTGAACAGATTCATATTACATCAACTAATACAGCAGAAGTTCCAAACACATCAGCAACGGCAGCATCATCAGGCTCAGATTTGAATGGAATGGCAGCATGGAATGCTTCAAATATTATAAAAAATAGAATGATTGATCACGCTGCAAAGTTATTTAAAAAGAACAAAAAAGATATTGTTTTTAATGATGGTAGGATCATTTGTGGCAATAAAAGTTTATCTTTTTCAGAGTTAGCATTTTCTTGTTGGGAAAGCCGTATCTCTTTATCGTCAACTGGTTATTATAAAACCCCAAAAATTTTTTGGGATCAAAATAAGCTTAAAGGGCATCCTTACTTTTATTTTACTTGGGGGGCAGCAGTTTCTGAAGCTTTGTTAGATATTAATACAGGTGAGAGTAGAATCTTAAGGGCCGATATTGTTCAAGATTGTGGAAATTCTTTGAATGAGAATATTGATATAGGTCAAATAGAAGGTGGGTTTATTCAAGGTCTTGGATGGTTGACATGTGAAGAATTATGTTTTTCTCAAGAAGGAAAATTATTAACAACTGGGCCATCCACATACAAATTACCTGGAAGTAGAGATATACCTAAAGCTTTTAAAGTAAAATTATTAGAAAATGCAGATAATGAGGAAAAAACAATTTTTAGATCCAAAGCAGTTGGTGAACCACCTCTATTACTTGCAATTTCTCATTTTTTAGCTCTGAAAGAAGCAATAAAAGCTTCTTCGGAAGGATCAAAACCTGAAATGCTAAATTCTCCGGCGACCCCTTCTGAGATTTTACGAGTATTGAGGTATTAACAAGTTAAGTACATTATTGTTGTTTTTATCTATATCTTGTGATTTTCTTTCAAAGTTAAACAACATTTAGGGGAGGTATTTATGAGTGCCTTAGAAAACGTTTCTCAAGAAGACTTAAAAAATCCAGATTATGTCCCACCTTTACAAGTGGGATTGATACTTGGATTGCAACATGTTTTAGCAATGTTTGTAAGTAATGTTACACCTTCAATTATTATTGCAGGAGTTGCAGGTTTTGCATTTGGCAGTGCTGATACAGTTTTTTTAATTCAGATGTCTATGTTATTTGCAGGCATAGCCACATTAATGCAAACAATTGGATTAGGTCCAATTGGAGCAAGACTTCCAGTAATGCAAGGCACTAGTTTTGCTTTTGTTCCTGTTATGATAGGGGCAGCAAAAATGGGAATGGGCACGTTATTTGGAGGAATTGTTATTGGTGGTATTTTTCACGCATTCTTAGGATCTTTTATTGGTAAAATTCGCCATTGGTTCCCACCATTAGTTTCAGGAATAATTATCCTAGCTATTGGAATTTATTTAATTCCAGTAGGTATTCAATACGCCGCAGGAGGGGCTGGTGATTTTAACATGTCTAAACCAACATGGGGTGGCATGGGTAATTGGAGCCTTGCACTGATTGTTATTATTGTAGCTTTCTGGTTAAAATTTTGGACTAAGGGAATTATTTCAAGCTCTTCTGTGTTATTAGGAATGATAGCTGCTTATGTAGTTGCTATTTTTATGGGAAGTGTGAATTTTTCCGGAGTAGAAAAAGCAGCTTGGTTTGCATTGCCAGAGCCTTTTAAATATGGATTTGATATTAATTTAACAGTCATTATAGCTATGTGCTTAATGTCAATTGTAAGCGCGATTGAAACTGTTGGAGATATTTCTGGTATCGCAAAAGGTGGCGCTAACCGAGAAGCCACAGATAAAGAGATACAAGGTGGTACCTATGCAGACGGAATTGGAACTGCAGTTGCAGGTGTTTTTGGAGGTCTTCCAAATACCAGCTTTAGTCAAAATGTTGGATTGATTTCTATGACTGGCGTTATGAGCAGATCTGTGGTTACAATAGCAGCAATTTTTCTTGTCCTTTGTGGCCTAGTTCCTAAAATAGGAGCCATAGTATCATCGATGCCAATAGCAGTTTTAGGTGGTGGTGTGATTGTCATGTTTGGAATGGTCGCATCTGCAGGTATCAATATGCTAAGTAGCGTTAATTGGAATAGAAGAAATATGATGATTTTTGCTATATCACTCTCTATTGGATTTGGCTTGCAAAAAGTTCCAGCTTCTGTTTCAGGATTGGGTACTGAGATTCAGATGTTAATGACATCTGGTTTATTACCAGCCGCTTTCTTAGCTGTTGTTCTGAATTTGATGCTTCCAGAAGAAGATTAAATAAGCATTTAAAAGTTTATTAAATATTGATACATTACACCGCTTATAAGCGGTGTAATTTTTTTTGTGTGAAGATGTCAAGTTTATTAATTAAAAATGCAAGTGTCATTGCGACTATGGACGATGATAGAAATGAGATTATTAACAAATCTATTTATTGTGAAGATGGCAAAATTGTAGATATTGGGGACCTTGCAAATTTCCATTATAATCCAGAATTTGTTATTGACGCATTCGAGAAGGTCGTCATACCTGGTTTAGTAAATACACATCACCATTTATTCCAAAATTTAACACGCTGTTACCGAGATTCTCAAAATGAATCATTATTTGGTTGGCTCACAAACTTATATCCTATTTGGAATAAAATTTTACCGTCTGACATCTATATTTCAACTTTAATTGGATTGTCTGAAATGGTGATTAGTGGGTGTACTACTTCTAGCGATCATCTATATCTTTTTCCAAATGGATCTAAGCTTGAAAATCAAATAGAAGCGGCAGGGGAGGTCGGTTGTCGATTTCACGCAACTAGAGGCTCGATGAGTATTGGTGTTAGTAAGGGTGGGCTTCCACCAGACACTCTTACTGAAAAAGAGGATTTTATTATAAAAGATTGTCAGAGGGTGGTTGAAGATTTTCATGATCCTTCTAAATTTTCAATGTTAAGAATAGGTCTAGCGCCTTGTTCTCCGTTTAGCGTTAGTCAAGATTTAATGAAGGAGACTGCTAAATTAGCTCGTAGTTATTCAGTCAGCATGCATACTCATTTGGCTGAAAATGATGAAGATCTTATTTATACAAAAGAAAATTTTGGTATGACCCCGGGTCAGTATATCGAAGAATTAGGTTGGGTAGGGGATGATGTGTGGCATGCCCATTGTGTTAAATTAGATGAAGATGAAATTGAATTATTTTCTAGAACAGGCACTGGTATTGCTCATTGCCCTTGTTCAAATATGAGACTGGCTAGTGGAATAGCTCCACTGAGAACGTGGATAGATAAAGGTGTTAAAGTAGGATTAGGAGTGGATGGTTCAAGTTCAAATGATAGCGGACATCTTTTAAATGAAGCTCGTCAAGCCATGTTATTACAAAGAGTTAACATAGGTGCTAATAAATTTTCACCAAGAGAAGCATTATATACTGCAACAAGGGGCGGTGCAGAAGTACTAAATAGAAATGATATAGGTCAGATTTCAGTGGGAAAAGCTGCAGATTTTGCAATTTATGACTTAAATAAAATCGCTATGTCTGGAGCTTGGAGTGATCCATTGGCTGCTTTGGTATTATGTTCACCTATAGAAACCGCCTACACAATTTGTAATGGAGAGATAATTTCTCAAAATGGTCATTTAAATAAATTTGATCTTAATTTAGCCTTGGAAAAACATAAAGTCGCGTCAAAAAGATTATTATGTTTATAAATTAATGAACCTAATCTCATTATTATTGAAATGATGTTCTTTTAAATTGATAGAAGAGCTTTCTTGATCATTTATTCTGTCAACAACCCAAAAATCTTGTTTTTTCTTTACTAAAAGAGGGTGGTGCCATACATTTTTATTGTATGTAATGCCGGTATCACCATCTACATGGAAACATCTTAAAGTATTTAAATCTGGTAATTCATTTTTTTCTTCACAAACGACTATCAACCAATCATAATCTTGAATTGGAAGAAAACTTTGTGAAGCTATTGGATGTTTTTCCATTATTTTTATTTCTATTGGAAGATCTCTTGGAGAACCAGAAAAGACAGAAATACTGGAATTTCCATTGTTACTTTCTAAATTTAGCTTAGAAATATTATGATACCTAGTGGTAGTGCCTTGATTGATAGAACGCAATTCCAAAGCATTTTTCTTTTGTATAATATGCCCAAATCTAGAAAAAATATTAATATCCAATTGTTCGATTGAAATATTATTCATTTTACAATTTCAAACCAAAAATTCTAAATCTTGATACTCCTCCATCAGGATAAATATTTAATCTAACGTGGGTAATGCCTTCAGTCGACTTATTATCAATTTCGTAATTATGAATATTGTCTGGTTGAAGTTTTGATTTGTTCAAGATGAATTTCCAGTTCTCAGAGTCATTGATAATTTCTTCTATATCGTTTCCTTTATCAAAATATGAGACTTGAACGGAAGCTTGATCTGGATAATTTCCTTTAAAATGAGCCGTATCTATTTCAATTCTTTTTATCAAACCTTGTGTTGCTAATTTAATTATAATCCAGTCATGGCCTGGTTCTCTTCTTCTTCTTGTTTCCCAACCATCGCCCATTGTTTTACCCCTTCCATCTGAGAGGAGAGCAGATACATCACCATAATGAGCATTATTATAAGCAACAATAGAACCACCTAACTTTAGGGATGATAATTCAATTAGATTATTTTTATTATTATTATACAAATCCCAATTAAGTTTTACTTCACCAAACAATCTGAATCTTGCTACCCCTCCATCAGGATAAATTTGTAATCTTATGTAATTAACTTTTGTTTTTGTCTGAACTTTAAATTTATTACTGGCATCTCCTTTTAACGATGATTTGGATAGGATTTTAATCCAGTCAGAGTTTTCATTAGGTTTTTGATCACTATATAAACCTTCAATTGAAGCAAAAGGAGGAAAGTTCCCAGTAAAAAAACTTGTATCAATATCTACCTCAGAAATAATTCCTGGAGACCCTAATTCAATTATGGCCCAATCATTCCCACCATCTCTGCGTCTTTTACTCTCCCATCCATCCATCCACTTTCCATGTTCATCGTACTTATCTTCAATGAATACTGGATCTTTATCATCTATCATTCGGGAAGCTTTACCAAAGAAATCATCGGAAACTTCAATTATTTTTGTACCAATTTTTGGAGAAGCTAGATTTGTTAAATTTTGATTTTTATCGTTTGTACTCATTTTTTTTCCTATTTATTTTAAAGCATACAAAAATCTCTAGAAATATATTTCCCTAAATTTTTGTTAACTATGAACTTATTCTGATCATAAATCTTATTTCCTCTTAGCCAAGTTTGTATTGGCCATCCAGTAATATCTAAACCTTCATAAGGTGTGTAATCAGAGCCATGACTTAGATTAGTTTGTTGAATTTTATTTCTTTTGTTAGGGTCCCAAATTGTTATATCGGCATCAGATCCAACTTTAATTGATCCCTTTTGAGGATAGAGACCATACATTTTGGCTGGGTTTGTAGAAGTTAGCTCTACAAACCTTTCCAAGCTAATTTTATTTTTGCTTACTCCTTCAGAAAATAAAATTGGCAGTCTTGTTTCTACTCCAGGAATACCATTTGGAACCCATTTAAATGATGTTCTTGCTCCAGGCCTATCTTTACCTTTACTATCCTTAAAACGAAATGGACAATGATCTGATGAAAAGATGTCGAAAGTTCCATCAATTAATCCATCCCAAATAGCCTGTTGACTTTCCAAATCTCTTGGTGGAGGAGAGCATACGTATTTTGCTCCTTCAAAATCCATATTTAGTCCCTTCATATCATCTTCAGTTAAACAAATGTATTGAGGGCATGTTTCAGAAAAGATTTTAATTCCCCTATCTTTTGCCCATTTAATTTGAGATAGTGCTTCTTCTCCCGAAACATGAACAATAACAATTGGAATATCAACTATTTGGGCATGACTGATAGCTCTGTGTGTTGCCTCTCTTTCTACAATCTGAGGTCTAGATAATCCATGATAATAAGGGGCTAATTTTCCCTCATCTTCTAATTTTTTGGTTAAAAATCTAATAGCATCATATCCTTCTGCATGGACCATAACTAACGTTTTCTCATTCTTAGCCACTTCGAAAACTTTCAACAGTTCTTCATCATTTAAAACTAGATCGTCATATGTCATAAATACTTTGAAAGAGGTATAGCCGTCTCTTGCTAGTGCGGGAAGCTCTTGTCCTAAAACTTGTGGTGAAGGGTCACTAATAATCAAGTGAAATGAAGTATCTACAAACAAATTACCATTAGCCTTTTTATGATAATTTTCTACACACTCTCTTAGGGATTGTCCTTTTTCTTGCATGGCAAAGGGTAAAACTGTTGTATTACCTCCAGCTGCGGCAGATTTTGTGGCGCTTTGAAAGTTGTCTGCCATCTCAACGTCTGGTCCAGATGGTTGATCTATGTGAACATGGGCATCTATCCCGCCAGGCAGAACCAGTAAATTAGAAACATCTTCTATAACAGTTGCTTCGGCATTGATTTTACCTATTTCACAAATTTTACCATCAGCAATGGCAATATCGCATTCTTCCACGCCGTTTTCAGTGACTGTTTTTCCATTTTTAAAAATGATGTCAAAGTTTTTCATAAAGTATTCTCCAATAATTATTTATTTTTTAGGTGATGAACACTCAAATAAAGTTGATTTATTAAATTCCTTTCATTGTCCTCAAGAAAAGAAATATTTCCAGGTGGCATCGCATAAGATAATACAGACTGTTTATGTATGCTTTGAATATTATTAATTATATCAGTAGATGTTTCTAAGTTTACTAATTTAGGGGCATTTTTCATGTTTTCCCACAAAGGCTCTCTTGCATGGCACATAGAACATTTAGATACAATTATCTCCTTAGCACTTACCAGGGTTTCTTTGGGGATTAGTTTGATCAAAGAAGCTGTGTTTTTGATTTTAGTCAGCTGTGGTTTACCTAAGTATGAAATATAAAAAATTACTGATGCTAGAATAATTATTGGAAAACAGATCCAATAAGGTGGCTTTGCTCCAGTATGTTTTATATTGAAAAAATGACGAATGAGAGCACCAATTATAAGAATGATTGAAATGATTATCCAAGAATATTTAGTGGCATAAATAAGAGGATAATGGTTTGAAATCATGATAAAAATTACTGGCAGAGTTAAATAATTATTATGTAGAGAACGTTGTTTTGCTACAGCTCCATGAATTGGGTCTGGAGTTTCATTTGCTATTAAACTAGCAACAACTTTTTTTTGACCAGGAATTATAATCATGAGAACATTAGCCACCATAATGGTACCTAAAACTGTCCCTATCTGCATGAAAGCGCCTCTATAACTAAATATTTCAGAATAAATCCATGACATGACAGTTATTAAAATAAATATAGAGCTTATAAGTATGTAGATATTTGTCTTTAATGATATTCTGCACACAAGATCATAAATAACCCAACCAAAAACGATGCCTAGTATAGAAATTATTACAGCCTCATATTTTTCTAAATCATATTTGACAATGTCAATCATATATAATTCAGCACCTGCATAATATATAAGGGCTAACAAAGCAAAGCCTGAGACCCATGTTGCATAAGCTTCCCATTTAAACCAGGTTAATTCTGAAGGTAGTTTTGATGGTGCAACCAGATACTTAACTAAATGATAAAATCCTCCACCATGAACTTGCCACGCTTCTCCATGAGATTTATCGGGAAGATTTTTATTTTGTTTTAAACTTAAATCTAAAGCAATGAAATAAAAGCTTGACCCAATCCAAGCAATTCCAGCAATAACATGGAACCATCTTAAAATTAGCTCTGTCCATTCTTGAAATAAAAATATCACGAATTAGCTTCCTCTATAGGTACTGTAACCAAAGGGAGATAGTAATAATGGCACATGGTAATGTTCAGATTTATTATTTACAAAGAATCTTATCGGTATTTTATCAAGGAAGATATGTTTAAGATCACTATTCTGTTTTTTTAAATAATCACCAGCAAAAAACAATAATTCATAATGAATTTCCTCTAAATTTTCAGAAGATAATAATGGTCCATCAATCCTGCCATCTTGATTTGTTGAAACAGTTTTGACTAAAACTCTTCCTGTATTAAGTATTTTGTATAATTCAATTTTTAATTCTACTGCAGGTTTGCCCTTACTTGTATCTAAAACATGAGTTGATAGACCTGCCATACATTTCTCTATTTAAATTTATATAATATATGTTTAAATGCTGATTTACAATAATGTCAGGTGAAATAATGTACAATAAAACTTTTAAATTTCTTTCTCAAAAAATGGAAAGAGAGGAAATTATAAATCTTTTAAAAAGTATCTATGAGCATTCTTCATGGGTGCCAGAAAGACTTTTGTCTGAGAATATAAGCGAGATTAAAACTAAAGAAGAATTACAATTGAAGATGAAAAAAATTGTTGATAGCTCTACTGAAATAGAGAAACTAAATTTGATAAATGCCCATCCCGAACTAGGAAAAAGACTTCAAAAAAAAGAAAAACTAACAAAGTTTTCTCAAGAGGAACAAAGATCTGCAGGATTAGATCAATGCTCTGAAGAGGAGTTTGAAATTTTAACTAATCTTAATAACTCATATAGATTAAAATTTGAATTTCCATTTATAATTGCTGTTAAAGGCTTAACTAAAAACCAGATTATAGATAATATGAAAATAAGAGTTAATAATAGTAAATCTGAAGAATTTGAAACTGCAATTAACGAAATTCATAAAATAGCTCGACTAAGAATTATAGATTTGACTTATTAATGTGCTAATCTAATTATTTCTCAATAAGATATATGGAAAGTATATGTTAAAAAATTTTAAAGACATGAAAGGTGTTATTGCAATTGCAACTACACCTTTTGATAATGAAAATTTAATTGATTTTGATTCAGTTGATAGACTTTCTAATTATTATTTAGAAAGTGAAGTTTCTGGTGTTACGATTCTTGGGGTCATGGGTGAAGCTCATAAGCTTAACATTGAAGAACAAAAGCTATTAATCAAGAGGTATATAAATAAGTTATCAGGAAAAGTGCCTGTTATAGTTGGAGTATCGAATGCTGGGCTTGATAACTTAGAATTACTTTCAAAATTTTCAATGGATTCTGGTGCATCTGGAGTGATGGTATCTGGAAATAATGGTTTAAAAAATGATGATCAAATTAAATTTTATTTTAATCAAGTCATAGATCGTACTAAAGATATTCCAATATGTTTGCAAGACTATCCACCTACAACTAATGTTTATTTTTCTGAGAGTGTAATAAATAGTATAATGGAAAGTCATCCATCTATTGAGATGTTTAAGCACGAAGATTGCCCAGGACATAATAAATTATCAAGACTTTTGAGATATAGAGAAAATAATTTAAAAAGAATATATAGCGTCTTTGTTGGGAATGGAGGATTATATGTTCCGCAAGAACTTGAGAGAGGTGCTGACGGAATTATGACTGGTTTTGCTTTTACTGAAATGTTGGTGAGTTTATATAATTTATTTTTTAATGATGAAAAAGAAAAAGCAGAAGACTTATTTGATATATATTTACCACTGATTAGGCACGAACAACAATTTGGAATTGGTTTAGGTTTAAGAAAATTTGTTTTGCAAAAAAGAGGTATAATTAAATCATTAAATGTAAGGTCCCCTGGCCCCATCCTTACCAAGGATGATGTTGTGGAGATCAATCATTTATTAAACAGATTAAACTCTAAATTGATTGAAAAAGGTCTTCCAATTCCAAAAGGTATAAATTAAAAAAATGAAAATATTGCTGTATAATCCTAATACTACTGTATCTATTACCGAAAAACTTTATGAAACCGCTAAGTTAGTGGTGAGTGGTGAAACAATTCTTGTTCCCAAAACAGCAGATAAGGGTTTCCCTTATATTTCAACAAAAGTTGAAGCACAAATTACAGGCACATTGGTTCTAGAAAAAATAGCAGAAATACATTCAGAATATGATGCAATAATTATAGCTGCGTTTGGTGATCCAGGTTTGATCGCTGCAAGAACATTGTTTAATTTGCCAATAATTGGGCTAGGTGAAGCAGCGATGTTAAGTGCTTGCTTATTTGGCAAGAAATTCTCTATTATCTCATTTACGAATGCAATGGCCTCCTGGTACGAAGAAAGTGTAGAATTACTTGGATTGCAATCTAGATACGCAGGATTTAGAGCCATTGATGGTGTAAACTTATCGATAGATAAAATACAATCACTACAGAAAAAATCTTTGATTGAGTCTGCTAATGATGCCATTGACATTGATGGAGGAGAAGTCGTTATTTTTGCTGGAGCACCATTATCCGGGTTTAAAAAAATTGTTCAAAATAAAATAAGGGTGCCTATAATTGATTGTGCCGAGGCAGCTGTCAAACAAGCAGAATTAGCTATCGCTATGAATAAAAATATTATAAATAAAAATAAATTACCGCCCAAAATATCTATTGGAATTGATAAAAATTTATCAGAATTAATCTCTCATAAAACTAATAATGGTTAATAAATGAATAGAGATTTTATTGGTTATGGAAAAGAAACGCCAAAAGTTTTTTGGCCACAAGATAATAAAATCGCAGTATCGTTTGTTGTAAATATTGAGGAGGGTGCAGAGCTTTCTATTTCATCCGGCGATGACGAAAATGAGCATGTATACGAAAATAACAAAACTAAAATATTAAATGTTCCAGATCTTTGCATGGAGTCTCATTTTGAATATGGTTTAAGGTCAGGCATTTGGCGTATTTTTGATATTTTTGATAGATATAATGTAAAAGCTACTTTTAGTTGTTGCTCTTTTGCATTAGAAAAATCTCCTTGGTTGATAGATGAAATTTTAAAGAGAAATCATGAAATATCTGCTCATGGTGTGAAGTGGGTTTCCCATTCATATCTAAGTAGAGAAGAAGAAAAAAAGATAATTAATGATTGTTACTCTTCAATTTTAAACCTTTCTGGTCACCCACCAATGGGCTGGCATACAAAATCTAGTACATCTCCATTTACAAGGGATCTTTTAATAGAACATGGAGGCTTTATCTATGACTCTAATGCTTATAATGATGATATTCCTTACGTATTAAAAAAACAAAATCAGAAATTTGTAATTATTCCTTATTCTTTTGATACAAATGACATGAGATTTGATGGTAATAACGGTTTTGTGCATCACGAAGATTTTAGTAATTATTGCAAAGAATCATTTAATCAGCTTATTTCTGAAACAGAAGATGGTTCAGTCAAAATGATGTCTATTGGATTACATCCGAGAATTATTGGAAGACCAGGTAGAATTAAAGGTCTCGAAGATTTTATTAAACATATAAATAATATTGAAAGTGTGTGGATCCCTAAGAGGATGGAGATAGCAAAATATTGCATAAAAAAAGATTCATTCTATCTTTGATTAAATTTACGACAATTGGCGTAGGTTCTTAATTTATTTTTTTGCTTACGTTTAATTCAATTTGACTCTTCATCACTCTAAGTGCTTAATATTTTCACAAATACTATGAAAGGAATTAAAATGCTTACAAAAACTTTTAAGAAAATTTTTATTTTTGTAGCTGTATCTATGTTT
The DNA here is from genome assembly GCA_937142855.1 of uncultured Alphaproteobacteria bacterium. GTDB lineage: Bacteria > Pseudomonadota > Alphaproteobacteria > Puniceispirillales > Marisalimonadaceae > Marisalimonas. The sequence continues at coordinate 14,693 of CAKZQZ010000049.1, forward strand.
AGTTTTAATTTGCACGCTGCAGATTGGACTATGGCATCCGGCTATCCCAAAAGTAATTTTCATACTCAAAACATTATTAAATTTATAGATGAGGTTAAATCTACAACATCAGTAAATATTAACTTAAACCCAAATGATACTCTAATTAAAATAGATGCTATTAAAACTTCACTGCAAAGAGGACAGATACCAATAGGAGAAATTAGGCTAGGAATCTATGGTAATGAAGACCCTATGTATATTCTTGCCGGTCTCCCTTTTATAGCCCCAGACTATTCTAGTGCATGGCTTTTAAAAGATGTTCAAATGGGCTACCTTCAAGAAAAATTTTCAAAGAAAGGTTTAATGATCCTTTATACTTCTCCATGGCCAGGACAAGGGTTTTATACAAAGTCCCCAGTTAACAGTGTGGCTGATTTTAAGGGTAAGAAGTTAAGAATATATTCTACAGCAACACAACAGATGGGATCCATGCTAGGTTTTAATGCTACAATTCTTCCTTTTGCTGAAATTCCACAAGCTTTTTCTACAGGTTTAATTGAAGCTTTATTTACCAGTCCTCAAACTGGTATAGACATTCAAGCATGGGATAATACAAAACACTTTACCTATGCAGGTGCTATTTTTAGTAAAAACGCAGTAGTTGTTACAAAAAAAGCCTTCGAAGCATTGTCTAAAGATGATCAAAGTAACATTCTTGCAGCGGCAAAAAGAGCAGAGCTAAGAGGATGGGAAATGAGTGCTGAAACAACTAAAAAGCAGATTAAAACATTAGAAAATAATGGTATGTCTGCTAAAAATGCACCAGACGAAGTTATTAGTACCATGAAAACTATTGGTCTTGAAATGATGAAGAGCTGGAGAGAAAAAGCAAGTCCAGAAGCTAATGCAGTTCTAGATCGTTACCTGTCAATGCGTTAAAAAAAATTGAGAGATAGCCATGAGAAATAAACTTAATAAATTATATTTATATAGTGGCTATCTTTCTGCTTTATTTATGGTTCTGATTGCTCTTACTATTGTAGCTCAGATACTAGGTAGATTTGTCAATATTACAGTAGATTCAACAGAAACAGCTGGTTTTAGTTTGGCTGCTCTTACATTTTTTGGATTGTCATATACATTTCATCATGGTGAACATATAAGGGTAACCTTATTTACTCGACTTCTTGGTAAAAAACTTAGAAGGTATCAGGAACTTTTTTCTTTATCTTTTTGTATAGTTATTACTTCTTATCTTACTTACTGGAGTTGGGATTTTGTTTACTTTTCCTTTATATTCGATGATATAAGTCCTGGTCTTTTGGCTATTCCGTTTTGGATACCAAGACTAAGTATGTCTATAGGTGTTACTATCTTCCTAGTCGCTCTTATAGATGACTTTGTAATTGTTTTAAAAAACGAACTTCCTTCGTACGTCAAAAATGCTAACCCAATCTTAAAAGATAATAGTTAGAGTAAAAAAATGGCAACTGGCTTATCATTAATCTTATTTGTTTTTTTATTAATTCTTTTATCCTTAGGGATATGGGTTGCTCCTGCGCTTATAACTTTAGGGTATATTTTATTAGAGTTTTTTACGCCAGCGCCTGTAGGTTCATTATTAGCGAGTACTTTATGGGACGCCAGTTGGAATTGGGCTTTAACAGCCCTGCCTCTGTTTATATGGATGGGAGAAATCCTTTTTAGGACTAGACTTTCATCAGAAATGTTTAAAGGACTTGCGCCAATGCTCTCAAATTTGCCTGGCGGTTTGCTACATGTGAATGTTGTCGGATGTGGTATTATGGCAGCAGTTGCAGGTTCAAGCGCTGTAACATGCGCAACTATTGGAAGAATGAGTATACCAGAGTTAAAGAAAAGAAATTATGACGAGACACTAAGTATTGGTTCATTAGCGGGTTCAGGCACACTTGGTCTTCTAATACCTCCATCAATAATGTTGATTGTATATGGTGTCCTAGCTCAAGTATCAATTTCAAGATTATTTATAGCAGGCGTCTTACCAGGGATCATGATTATTATTATTTTCATGACTTATATAATCATAAGATCAAAATTAAATCCCGCATTAGCCCCTAAACAAGATGTTAAGTATACTTTTTGGGAAAAAATCAAAGCCGCAAGAAATTTATTACCAGTTCTTGCTTTGATATTCTTTGTATTAGGTTCCATTTATGGTGGCTACGCAACACCAACTGAAGCTGCGACCATTGGAGTGATAGGCGCATTATTATTAGCATGGTCTTCAAAAACTTTAAATAAACAAAGTTTTGTTGATAGTTTAATGGGGGCTGTAAAAACATCATGTATGATAAATTTTATTATTGTTGGAGCAGCGTTTTTATCAGTTGCAATGGGATATACAGGAATTCCTAAACAGCTAGGTCAAATAGTTAGTGATTTTGAATTATCACAATTATCACTTTTGGCTATTTTAACTTTGTTATATATTTTTCTTGGTTGTTTTCTTGAGGGAACCTCTATGATGGTATTAACAGCTTCTGTAGTTTTACCTATGGTTCAAACAGCTGGAATAGACCTGATATGGTTTGGTATATTTACAGTTGTAGTTGTTGAGATGGCACAGATAACCCCTCCAGTTGGTTTTAATTTGTTTGTGCTACAAGGAATGACTGGAAGGGATATATTAAAAGTTACAAAAGCTGCGCTTCCATTCTTTTTTCTTATGTTATTAAGCATAGTGATACTTATTATGTTTCCTGAAATAGTTACTGCACCTGTAAACTTTATGATTCAATAATTTTAAAATGAGGATGATTACCAATGAGATTGGCTATTGATATAGGCGGTACTTTTACTGATATTGTTTTAGAAAATGATAATAATCTTATTACTAAGAAAGTTCTTACATCTATTGCTCAACCAGAGATTGCTGTTATTGAAGGTATCTTAGAGCTTTTAGAAGAGAACAAAATTATGTCTTCTGAAATTAAAATGATTATCCATGGAACAACCTTAGCAACCAATGCTGTCATTGAAAGAAAAGGAGCTAAAACCTGCTTTGTCACTACAGAAGGTTTTAGAGATGTTTTGGATATCGGTTATGAAAGTAGGTTTGATCAATATGATATTTTAATTGAAAAAACAATGTCATTAGTGCCCAGAAAACATAGATATGTGATTAAAGAAAGAACTGATGTAAATGGATCTATAATAGAGCCGATAAATACTAATGCATTTAAAGGTCTTGTTAAAAAAATCAAGGATGAAAATTTCGAAAGTGTAGGAATTGGTTTCTTACACTCTTATGCAAACCCTGAAAATGAAAATATTTTAAAAGATTATTTAATCAATAATTTACCTGGTGTAGAAATAAGTGTTTCTTCGGATGTATGCCCTGAAATAAGAGAATATGAACGTTTTACTACGACTGTAGTAAATGCATATATCAAACCATTGATGGCCAATTATTTAAAAAAATTAGATAACGAATTAAAGGGAAAAGGTTTTAACTGTTCTCTTTTACTAATGACCTCAGGTGGAACTTTAACTAATATAGAAAGTGCTTGTAATAATCCTGTTAGGTTAGTGGAATCAGGGCCAGCTGGCGGGGCCATACTTGCAACTTCTATTGCTGATGATCTTGATCTTAATAAAGTTATTTCTTTTGATATGGGTGGGACAACTGCCAAAATAACTATCATAGAAAATAAAAAAGCCATTAAGGCAAGAGAGTTTGAAGTTGATAGGAAAGCTAGGTTTAAGAAGGGGAGTGGGCTTCCTTTAAGAATTCCCGTTATTGAAATGGTTGAAATTGGTGCAGGTGGTGGATCTATTGCTAGAGTTAATAAGCTAGAGCAAATAATTACTGGCCCAGATAGCGCTGGCTCTTATCCTGGTCCAGCGTGTTATGATAATGGAGGTGATAAACCAACTATTACAGATGCGGATTTAGTTATTGGGAAAATTAATCCTAAAAATTTTGCAGGTGGAAAAATTATACTTTCTAAAGAATTAGCCACTGAAGCAATAAATAAAAATATATGTAATATTGTAAATCTAGATACTGAAACTGCTGCGCTAGCAATTTCTGAAATTGTTGATGAAACCATGTCAAATGCAGCAAGAGTTCACACAGTTGAACAAGGACACGAAACCTCAAATAGAACTTTGATTGCATTTGGTGGGGCTGCCCCTTTACATATAGCTAGAGTGGCTGAAAAACTAAGAGTAAAATCCATAATTGTACCAACTAATGCTAGCGTTGGCTCTGCCGTTGGATTTCTTAAAGCGCCAGTTGGTTATGAAGTCGTGAAAAGTCTTAGAATGCTTTTGAATTCGTTTAAGGCTCAGAAAATAAATGATTTACTGAAAGATATGAGGGATGAGGCCCAAGCCATCATTCAAAGTAATTTAGATGAAGTTTCCTTCGTAGAAGAAAGGTTTGCATTTATGAGATATGCCGGACAAGGGCATGAAATCAAAGTGCCAATTGATAATTCTATTTTAGAAAATCAACATGCAGTTAAAATAAAAGCTACATTTGAAGAACAATATGAAAAATTATATTCAAGGATATTGCCTAATGCAGACATAGAAATTTTGACATGGTCTCTGTCTTTATCTATTGCCAGTGAAAATAATAATGAATTTAAAAAACTAGATGGTTTTAAAGAAATTAAGAAAAATAAATTAGTTGATTTTGTAGATTATGAAAGAAACAAACAAATTGAGATCCCTTATTTTGAACGCATTGATTTAAATCCTGGTGATTTAATAAAAGGTCAATGCATAATATCGGAAGATCAAACTACAGTAATAGTATCTAAAAATTTTAATACAAAAGTTTTGTCAAACAATTTTTTACAAATGGAATTTATAAATGATGATTAAAGATAATTTAACTGAAGAGAAAAAAAATATTCAAAATCAAGTTATGTGGAACCGTTTATTATCAGTTGTTGAAGAACAAGGGCAGACGCTAGTTAGGACAGCTTTTAGTCCAATAGTTCGTGAATGTGGTGATATCTCTGCAGGTGTTTTTGATTTAGAGGGAAGAATGATGGCACAGGCTGTTACAGGAACACCCGGTCACGTAAACTCCATGGCGGAGTCAGTTAAACACTTTATTGATCATTTTCCTCTTAATTCAATGAATGAAGGAGATATTTTTATTACTAATGATCCTTGGATGGGTACAGGACATCTTAATGATTTTGTAATAACTACGCCATGTTTCAAAGACAATAAAATTGTTGGACTTTTTTCTTGCACATCACATTTGACAGATATTGGAGGTTTGGGCGTTGGTCCTGATGCGACTGATATTCATATGGAAGGTTTGTACATCCCGATGTTAAAACTAGCTGACAAGGGTGTGATGGATCAAACACTGTTGAAATTGATTAGCCAAAATACCAGACAACCTGTTGAAACTGAGGGTGATGTATATTCTTTAGCGGCGTGTAACGATATAGGTTGTAAGAGATTAGTTGAAATGATGGAAGAATTTCAAATTTCGAATCTTAAAGACTTATCTGACTTTATATATAATAAGTCTTTACAAGCTGTAGAAAATGAAATTAAGAAAATTCCAAATGGTGTATACCACAATTTTATGATGATTGATGGTTTTGAAAAAGATATTCGTCTTGAAGCAAAGTTAGTTGTAAAGGATAAATCTATTTCTGTTGATTTCACTGGCACATCAGATAAATCTAAATTTGGTATTAACGTACCTTTATCTTATACAAAAGCTTATACTTGCTTTGGTTTAAGCTGCCTTGTTAGTGCAGAAATACCTAATAACGCAGGCTCTTTATATCCATTCCAGATAGATGCTCCTAAAGGATCAATATTAAACGCTCCTTATCCAGCTGCGGTCTGTGCAAGACACATTATTGGTCAAATGCTTCCTGATGTTGTCTTTGGGTGTCTAGAAAAAGCCCTGCCTGACAAAGTGCCTGCGGAAGGAGCTTCATGTTTATGGAATATAACATTTCGTGGTAAAACCGATAGAGGAGCAAATAATAATTCTTTATTTGCAGTCACAGCGGTTGTTAATGGAGGAACTGGTGCCAGACCCTCGAAAGATGGATTGTCAGCCACTGCATATCCTTCAGGAGTGAGGGGAACTCCAGTAGAAATTAATGAGGCAGTAGCACCATTATTGTTCCTTAGAAAAGAGTATAGTCCTGGAAGTGGAGGTAAAGGAAAATATAATGGAGGCTTAGGGCAAGCAATTGAAATTAAGTCAGCAATAGATGAGGATATGGACCTTTTAGCGTCTTTCGATAGAATAAAATATCCAGCCAGAGGAAGATTGCAAGGCGAAGATGGAAAAGCTGGAAGCGTTTCAATAAAAAATCAAGGGCAATTAAAAGGAAAAGGAACACAAGTAATAAAAGCAGGCGAGATATTAGAAATTTATACTCCGGGTGGAGCTGGAATTGGGAAATATTCTGAAAGAGATCAGGAACTAATTAATAGAGATGATGAAAACGAATTACTGTAATTAAATTGGTATCCCAAAATTTCTACCAGGTTTATTCTCAAATTTTTTAATTTTTATCCCTAGACTTATTAATTGTTGTGTTAGTGCGGTTGCAGCGCCTATTCCTTCAATAAAAGGAAGATTATATTTTTCTGAAAAAGTTTTTGTAAGATCTGATATTCCAGCACTCGTTAAGATTATTGCTTCTGGTTTATCCTCTGAAATAGTTCTCTGAATTTCAATGTCTAATTTTCTAATATTGGATTTTGACATTGTTTCCATATCAAGAATTGGTACTTCTATAGATTTTAATGAGACGCATTTGTGATCCATATCGTATTTAATAAGGTTATTTTTAATGGCTTCGTGAGTTTGGGATATATTAGTTATTATTGAAAATCTATTGGCTATAATATTTGCAATGTAAAAACAAGCCTCACCAATACCAACTATTGGTTTTGATGTTATTTTCCTAATTGTATCAACACCGATATCCTCAAATGATGCCACTATAAATGCATCTGAGCTTTTATTATTTTCAACTTTTTTAATTAGATCTGAAATATTGGCTGCTTCGTGGTGTTGATTAAAATCAATCTCACTTAAATCAAGATCATCAACATAAATACTTGATCCTTGTGCAATAATTTTTTCAGCTGTTAATTTGAGTTTTTCATTTGATTTTTTACTTGCGTAGGGGTTTAGAATACAAATTTCAATTTTCAAAATATTTTTCTCTATTTTTTAACAATTTCAGGTTCGTTAAAAATTTTTAGTGGTGGTAAATCTTTTGTATATTTCTTAATTTCAACCAATGTGGAGTGAGCTGAAGGGCCTTGTGCAAGTGATGAGGTTCCAATATCCTCAGTCAATACATTTGGATTGCCATGTATACAATAGTCATCACCAGAAGGATCGTACCAGGCCCCAACTGGAAGGAAGACTACCCCTTTCATAACTTCTTTTGAAATAATTACCCCTGCAAGACATTTACCTCTTTTATTGAATACTTCTACTATATCCCCATTATTTAAATCCCTGGACTTGGCGTCTTCTGGGTTGATCTTGATAGCCTCTCTTCCTAATATTTTATCTTTTTGACTTTCTGAACCGTTATCTAATTGGCTATGCAATCTATTATGAGGTTGCCCAGAAAGAAGTTGTAACGGAAATTTTTCTGTAATATTTGAACCCAGCCATTCATCCTGTTCTATCCAAGCTGGATGACCAAAACAATCCTTATAATTAAAACTGGCTAAAGTTTTTGAGAATACTTCTATTTTACCTGAGGGTGTTGGCAGAGAGTTTTTTTCTGGATCAATTCTAAATTGCTCTAATAATATTGTCTGTTTTTTGGGTGATAATACATTTTGAAATCCGCTTTTCCAAAACTTATCAAAGTCAGGTAATGAAAAATTTGATTCCACAGCACCTTTTTTAGCTTCATCCCATAAAAATCTGAGCCATTGATCTTCGTTACGGTCTTCTGTGAATTTTGAAAAAATATTTAATTTCTCAGCAATGGCAGAAAAAATTTCATAGTCTGATTTAGCCTCACCAATTGGTTCTATACATTTATGCATTGGAGATATTGTTTGATCCCAGTGTCTTATTCCAATGTCATTTCGTTCTAGAGATGTTGTTGCTGGTAAAACAATGTCAGAATGTCTTGCTAGACTATTCCACCAAATTTCATTCACAATGATGCTATCAGGCTGCTTAAATGCTTTTACAAGTTTCTTTAGATTCATTTGGTGATGAAATGGATTACCTCCTGCCCAATAAACTAGCTTTATATCAGGGTATTTGAGATTTTGACCGTTATAGGAAAAATTTTCTTCAGGTTGCAAAAGCATATCAGAAATTCTTGCGACAGGAATGAATTCGTTCACAGGGTTTTTAAATTGATTTAATGCTGGCCACTTATGGTATTGAACAGGGTTGCCGATACCATTTTCGGCGCTGTACCCAAGACCAAAACCACCTCCTGGCAGGCCTATCTGTCCAAGCATACATGCTAGCACCGTAATCATCCAATGTGGTTGTTCACCATATTGTTGTCTTTGTAGAGCCCATGCTCCAGTTATCATTGTTCTGTTAGCAGACATTTTTTTTGCTAGGCTATAAATAGTATCACTTGGAATCCCTGTAATCTTTGAGGCCCAATAGGGAGTTTTTGCTTTGCCATCTGATGTACCTTTTAAATATTTTGAGAATTCTTCGTATCCTGTACAATATTTATTTAAAAACTCTTTATCTGCCATACTTTCAGTTTCAAGTATGAAGGCTATCCCAAGCATAAGTGCAGTATCAGTTCCTGGTCTAATTTTTATCCATTCTGCATTACTTATGATGTCAGCTTCCATCTCCATAGGACTGATGTTGATAAACTCTATCCCCTTTTTGGTACAACTTTTTATAAAGTCTTTTGTAGTATGCTTCCCAACACCTCCAGATGTAACTTGAGAATTTTTAAGTGGAAGTCCACCAAACATAACTATTACTTTAGAATTGTCTTTAATATTGTTCCAATCAGTGTGGTTGTCTAAGAATTGCCTATAAGTTATTCCAATAACATGAGGCATAATTGTCTCACTAGCTGCATAAGAATATGTATTAACTGATTTGGTATAACCACCATAACAATTAAAAAATCTATGAAGCTGGCTTTGTGCATGATGGAATCTTCCGGCTGAACCCCAACCATAAGAACCAGCAAAAAATGCTTTGTTTTTATATTTCTTTTTGACCCTGTTTAATTCAAAAGCAACTATTTCTATCGCCTCATCCCAAGTTATTTGTACAAATGCATCTGAACCTCTTTTGCTTCGGGCTCGTTTTCCAGTTAATGACATTTTAGGGTTTGATAGTTCTTTACGTATCTCTCTAAGGTATCCTTTTCTTACATGAGGAAACTTTATTCTTAACTTATCGTCGATACTATCAACCAGTCCATTGGCTATACTAGAAGGGTTTCTATCAAGTTCATAAGGTTTTAATCCAATAAGTTTATTATCTTCGGTTTCTGCATAATAACTTCCCCAATGGAAGGAGGTTGGTCTTTTAGTTTTTTTTGCCATCATTACCCTATTTGTAAACGGTCTAAATCTGATTTTAATTTTAAATTATATTATTATCTAGAAACTTAGCAAGATGAATAGCTTGCATGTTTAAGCCATCTTTAATTTGACATCTACAAGAAGTTCCATCAGCAATTATGTTTATATCAGCTTTATTTTTTTTGATTGCAGGAAAAAGTTTATCATTAGCCATTTTCATGGAAATATCATAAGTATTTTTATCATAACCAAAAGCACCAGCCATTCCGCAACAACTTGTCTCAATAGTCTCAAATTTTAATCCTGGAATATAATTTAAAATTTGTTCTATCGGTTTTACGACATCAAATGCTTTTTGATGACAATGTCCATGAACTAAAATTTTTTCATTAAACCTTTTAAATTTTAATTTTTTAATATTTTTAACTAATAATTCCTCAAAAGTGAAAGAATTATCCTTTAATAAATCCGCAGTTTCATTTTTGATTAAAGATGGTAATTCATCTCTAAACGATAGTATGCATGAAGGTTCTAAACCAACTACTGAAACTCCATTTTTTAAATATGGGTAAAAAGTTGTTAATATGTTTTCAGCTTCTAATTTAGCTTGATCAATTAAACCATTACTTAAGTATGTTCTCCCACAACAAAGTGGTTTATTACTTTTTTTAGATTCAGGAATAAAGGGGAAATAACCAGCTGATCTTAAAACGTTTATTGTAGATCTTACATTTTCAGGTTCATAGTATCTATTAAAAGTATCTACAAATAATATGACAGGTGTCTTAGTACTATTTTCTTCTATTGAATTAGGTAGTTCAGAGTTTTTAAAATAATCCTTTCGCCACTTTGGCAACTTTCTTTTTGCAGTAAAACCAAAAAGTATTTCACTTATTTTTGCTAAGCCAGGTATTGTATCTCTAAGGTTTAAAAACATAGAAAACTTTGATGCTAATGGTGCATATTTAGGTAAATAGGAAACAAGCTTACTATTAATATCTAATCCATGTTTTTGGAATTTTAAATGAGAATATTCTATTTTCATTTTAGCCATATCAACGCCAGTTGGGCACTCTCTTTTACAAGCTTTACAAGAGACACAAAGCTTCATCGTCTCTGTCATCTCTTTACTAATTAAAGCTTCTTTCCCAAGTTGCCCTGAAATGGCTAATCGAAGAGTATTAGCCCTACCTCTTGTTGAATCCTTTTCATCCCTAGTAGCTCTAAAAGATGGACACATTACACCACCATCTAATTTTCTACATGCTCCATTGTTGTTGCACATTTCAATTGCACCTTGGAAACCTCCAGACTTGCCTGTCCAAGAAGACCAATCCAATATGGTATTTAAATTTTCTGAACTATATGAAGGTGCGTATCTAAAATATTCTCTTGTATCCATTTTGGGTGCGTCAATAATTTTACCAGGGTTAAAGATACCAGTTGGGTCAAATGAAAATTTAATAGATCTAAAAATATCAATCATTTTTTTTCCAAACATAACCTCGTTAAATTCAGATCTTGCTATTCCATCACCATGTTCACCTGAATAGGACCCTTTGAATTTTTTTACTAGATCGCTTGTTTCATTGGCGATGTTTCTCATTTTAGTGACGTCATCATTTAATTTCATATTAAGGACTGGTCTTACGTGAAGGCACCCAACCGAAGCATGCGCATACCAAGTTCCTTTAGTATTATATTTATCAAAAATCTTGTTCAAACCATCTGTGTACTCAGCTAAATCTTTTAGTTCAACAGCGCAGTCTTCTATAAACGAAACTGGTTTTGCATCTTGTTTCATTGACATCATAATGTTAAGACCAGATTTCCTCATCTCACTTACTTTAGATTGGAGATGGTTATCAATAACATCAACCACTCCTCCAACTTTCTTGTTGCCGCTCCATGAATATCCAAGGTCTTTCATTAGTTTGTTAAGATTTTTTAGCCTTCGATGATTTTCATCCATATCTTCTTCAGCAAATTCCACTAATAAAAGAGATTTGGGATTTCCTCTAACCACAGCTTCAACAGTAGGTTTGAAAATATCAATTTTCCTAGCTAGTTGTATCATTGTATCATCTACTAACTCTACAGCTACTGGATCTAATGGCACAATATGTTGGGCGGCATCCATGGCTTCATAAAAAGAAGGGAAATGACAAATTCCCATAATTTTTTTTGATGGGAGAGGTGATAGTTTTAATTTTATTGAAGAAGAGTAGGCTAAGGTTCCTTCAGAACCTACTAGAAGGTGAGATAAATTTATACCATCACCAATTTTTCCGTTCGGTCTTGTTGCCATTGCGTCAGAAAGTAAGGCGTCTATATTGTAACCCCCAACACGTCTTAGAACCTTTGGAAACTTTGAGAGTATTTCTTTTTCGTTTTCATTAGCAAGTTTTATTAAGTTTGAAATGATTTTTGGAGCAAGTTCCTTAGAGCGTAAAGTATTACTTGGGTCTAATTTACCAAAATTGTAGATCGAACCATCAGATAATATTGCTTCAATCTCAAGAACATTATCTCTCATCATTCCATATCTAATTGATCTTCCGCCACAACTATTATTTCCAGCCATCCCTCCAATGGTGGCTCTACTTGAGGTTGAAACATCTACTGGAAACCAGAGGCCATAGGGTTTCAAAAACCTATTTAGCTCATCAAGAACAATCCCAGGTTCAACAATGCATGTCATTTTATCTTTGTCAAAATCCAAAACTTTATTAAGAAATTTAGAATTATCTATAACAATTGCTTTATTTACAGTTTGACCACATTGTGATGTGCCACCACCTCTAGCAAGTAATGGAATTTTACTTTCTCTTGCATAATTAATTGTTTCAACTAAGTCATTTTTTGTTTTTGGTACTAAAACACCATAAGGCATCATTTGATAAATAGAGGCGTCGGTTGCATATCTGCCTCGAGTAAAATTATCGTCATAAACCTCGGCAGAGGTTTTGTTTTTTAAAGTATTAATAAGCTCATCTATATTACCATCTGGCATTATAAAAACCTTTTAAGTTAGAACAAATTCTGTATGGAAAGTTTTTGATAATAACTGTATACATTATTACATAATATCTCAATTCTTTCATTTAAAGACAAGATTAATACAAAGGAATTTTAAAATATGGTTAAAAAATACATGCCAGGTAAACATTTTTTACAATTACCTGGACCTTCCAATGTACCTGATAGGGTATTAAGAGCCATGGATTATCCAACTATTGACCATCGAGGACCAGATTTTATGGTCTTAACTCATGAGTGTTTAGATGGAATGAAAAGTATTTTTAAAACTAAGTCTGATGTAATTATTTATCCTGCTTCTGGAACTGGAGCATGGGAAGCTGCTCTAGTTAATGTGCTAAATGAAGGTGACCTCGTTTTAATGGTTGAAACGGGGCATTTTGCATCATTATGGAATAAGATGGCTTTAAACCTAGGTATAAGAACAGAGTTTTTAGAAACAGATTGGAGAAGGGGAGTTGAACCAGAAAAACTAATTGATCGATTAAAAAAAGATACCAAAAATGAGATCAAAGCGGTATGTGTTGTTCATAATGAGACCTCTACTGGAAGTACCTCAAGAATTAAAGAGGTAAGAGAAGCTATTAACGATACCAATCATAATGCTTTATTAATGGTAGATACAATATCTGGTCTAGCTTCTATGGAGTATAAACATGATGACTGGGGCGTAGATGTAACAGTTTCTGGGTCACAAAAAGGTTTAATGTTACCTCCTGGGTTATCCTTTAATGCCGTGTCCGAAAAAGCTAAATCAGTTGCAAAAAAATCAAAAATCAGAAGATCGTATTGGGATTGGCATGAACAAATAGAAGCTAATAAACAAGGTTCATTTCCATACACGCCAGCGACAAACCTTTTATATGGTCTTAAAGAAGCCATCACAATGCTCCATGAAGAAGGTTTGGACAATGTATTTAAAAGACATGATCGTCACGCCAAAGCTACAAGGGAAGCTGTGCAAGCTTGGGGTTTAGAGGTTCTTTGTTTAGAAGAAAGGGATTTTTCAAGCGTTTTGACGGCAGTAGTAATGCCTGATGGATATAATGCAGATAAATTTCGACAAATAATTCTAGAAAATTTTAATATGTCATTAGGTAATGGTTTGTCTAAACTTGCCGGCAAAGTTTTTAGAATAGGACATTTAGGAGACTTTAATGATCTGATGTTGATGGGCACATTAACAGGTGTAGAAATGGGATTGTCTTTAGCAGGTGTTCCTCACCAAAAAGGAGGTGCTAGTAGGGCATCTGAGTTTTTATCCAAAAATGTTGAAAACAATTGATGGTGTTAAATTTGAACCCTAATTTTTGATTATTCTTGTTTAATTTATAACAATAGTCTATTTCGTAACATAACATTAATAATTAAACTAAAGGGGGAAGAATATGAATTTCAAAAGTTTAACAATGATGACAATAGGTGCTGTTGTATTATCTGCATCTGTATCTGCTAAAGAATTGAGACTGTCTCATCAATGGTCTACTAAAGATGTTCGCCATAAATTTGCACAAATTGTTGCAGACCATGTGGCTTCAGCAAACGTTGATTTAAGCATAAAAATTTTTCCATCTAAATCGCTTTTTAAGCCTAAGGAGCAATATAAGCCCTTAACAAGAGGTCAACTAGATATGACAGTTTTTCCTTTGTCATACGCCGGCGGTCAACAACCAGCATATAATTTAACTTTAATGCCTGGTCTTGTTAAAAACCATGACCATGCAGCCCGTTTAAACTATTCACCCTTTATGAAAGAAATTCAAAAAATTATGGCTAGCGATGATGTGATGGTTTTAGTACATGGTTATTTAGCTGGAGGTTTTGCTGGTAAAGATAAATGTATTACTGGACCCGACGACGTAAAAGGACTTCAGACAAGAGCAGCAGGTAAGGCTTTTGAAACAATGCTTGTGGGTGCTGGAGCTTCAATTGCTTCAATGCCTTCATCTGCTATTTATAACGCTATGCAAACAGGTGTTTTACAAGCAGCTAATACATCTTCCTCATCTTTTGTTTCATATAGAATATATGAGCAAGTAAAATGTTACACTCCTGCAGGTAAAACGGCTTTATGGTTTATGTATCAACCTCTCCTTATGAATAAAACTGTTTTTGATAAATTAAATAAAAATCAACAAAAGGCATTGATGGATGGTGCTAAGAAAGCAGAAGCATATTATCTTGCAGAAGCAAAAAAAGAAGATCAAGCTTCCGTAAACACTTTTAAGAAAAACGGTGTGGAAATTAAAGAAATGTCTTCGGATGAGTTTAAAGCTTGGCAAGCCATTGCTAAAGAGACATCCTACAAAAAATTTGTATCTGGATACAAAGATGGACAGAGGCTTTTAGATTTAGCATTGTCTGTAAAATAATTTATACAGGTGGCAGGTAATTCCTGCCATCAGTAATTATTCTTTTTCTAAATTATTATGATCGATAGTTATATTAAATTTTCAAAGATATTATCTAGAATAGCTGGGGTAACTGCTGCTTTTATGATACTGATTGCTGTTTTAATTACAGTTCAAATGATATGGGTAAGGTTTGTTTTAAATCATTCAACGGCATGGCAAACTGAAACTGTCATATATATGATGGTTGGAGCAACCCTTATAGGGCTCTCTTACGTGCAACTTCTGAGAGGTCATGTAAATGTTGATCTTTTACCAATGTTATTGAAGCCTATACATAAGAAAATTTTAGCAACAGTTACAAGTGTTACTAGTATAATAATAGTTTTTATAATGTTTATTTACGGTTTTGATTATTGGTTTGTCGCATATGAAAAAAATTGGACTTCAGATACAGTTACAGCTGTGCCTCTAAAATATCCATATTTAGCATTACCAATTGGGTTTGGCTTGTTTTTGAATCAATTGATTGCTGATTTTATATCAATGTTAACGAGTAGAGAATTACCTTTTGACAAAGGAAGTCAAGTATAATGGATCCGTTATCATTAGGTTTGTTAGTAGCATTTTGTACAATTTTGATTTTGTTCTCAGGTGTATCAGTTGCTAATGGATTATTAATAGTTTCATGTCTTTTTTTATTCATTTTTGATGGTTTTCGTTCATTAGAACTAATGCCTGAAATATTTTATGGACATCTTGATAATTTTGCCCTTCTTTCTATCCCAATGTTTATTATAATGGGAGCTGCAATATCTTCTACTAGAGCCGGTGCAGACTTATATGAAGCGTTAGACAGATGGCTTACAAGAGTGCCTGGCGGTCTTGTTATATCTAATTTAGGAGCCTGTGCTCTATTTGCTGCAATGTCAGGGTCAAGTCCTGCTACTTGCGCAGCAATAGGAAAAATGGGTATTCCTGAAATGAAAAAAAGGGGGTATTCAGATGAGGTTGCTTCAGGTTCTATAGCAGCTGGTGGAACATTAGGTATTCTTATCCCTCCAAGTGTTACTATGATAGTTTATGGAATTTCTACAGAGACGTCTATTGGACGTCTTTTCTTAGCAGGAGCTTTGCCAGGTCTTTTGTTGGTATTTCTTTTTATGCTGTGGTCAATTTACTCAACATGGAAAAGTGGCAATATCCAAGCATTAAATAGAAAAAGTTTTAGTTGGAAGGAACGTTTCGATATTTTACCAAGGGTAATACCTTTTTTTGCAATTATACTTGGTGTCCTTTATTCTTTATATGGTGGTGTTGCAACTCCTTCTGAAACTGCAGCTGTAGGTGCTATTCTATGTTTAATAGTAGCTATAGTGATATATAAACTTTGGGCTCCAAAATCTCTGTGGGTTGTTTTAAGGGACTCCACCAGAGAGTCTATAATGATACTTTTTATTATAGCAGCCGCAGGTGTTTTCTCTTATATGTTATCAAGTTTATTCATAACTCAAAGTATAGCTGAATGGATTGGGACTTTAGAGGTAAATCGTTGGGTCTTAATGTTTACTATCAATATATTTTTATTAATAGCTGGTTTTTTCCTTCCTCCCGTAGCTGTTATTGTGATGGCTGCTCCTATATTATTACCTATTATAATAAATGCCGGTTTTGATCCATATTGGTTTGCAGTAATCCTTACCATTAATATGGAAATTGGACTGATTTCTCCACCTGTTGGTTTAAATCTTTATGTAATTAATGGAATAGCTCCTGAAATACCTCTTAACAAAATTCTTAAGGGATCTTTACCTTTTGTAATGTGTATGGTTATTGCCATTATACTTTTATGCATTTTTCCAGACATAGCTACTTGGTTGCCAAACTATGTGATGGGGAAAGTTATATGAGTAAATTTAAGTTTTTTAATGGTTTAATAAATTCTTTATTTGACAAACCAATTAAAACAAAGACTTTTAATTTTTTTTCAGACAAGAAAAAACCATTATCCACAAGAGAATTGATTGATAATGTTTCCTTAGCAACAGGAGAAGTATCAGCTCTTAGTTACGCAGAGCTATTGATGCAACATTGCGAACAACTGAATGATAAAGATTTAATTAATTTTTTTCAATTAGTAAGAGACAAATTTGACATAGCCTCTGATGAGTTATCCAAGGCGGTTAACGAATATAAAATTAACAGTAAAGCAGAAAGTTTAATTAAATTGATGAAACTTTCTGAACCTAAAAGACGTGAAGTATTTAGGAGATGTAACGGAATATCAAGGGGAACAATTAGGTTAGTCAATTTACGAAAAAGATTATTAGATATTTTGAAAAAGAATCCTGAACTTAAGTCTGTTGACTATGATCTAGTTTACTTATTTAAAAACTGGTTTAATAGAGGTTTTTTGATTTTAAGACCAATTAATTGGGAAACACCAGCACATATACTAGAAAAAATTATAGCATATGAAGCTGTTCACCAAATAAATTCATGGGATGAATTGAGGGCTCGCTTAGCGCCTAAAGATAGAAAATGTTTTGCTTTTTTTCATCCAGCAATGCAAGACGAACCTATCATTTTTGTTGAGGTGGCTCTCATGAAAGAAATGCCAGGTAAAATTCAAGATATTCTTCAAGAAGAAAGAACGTCGCTTGATCCAGACGAGGCTAACGTTGCAGTTTTTTATTCAATCTCTAATTGTCAAAAAGGTCTTTCAGGCATATCTTTTGGTAATTTTTTAATTAAGCAAGTTGCTAATGATTTAAATTTAGAATTTCCAAATCTAAAAAAATTCGTAACTCTTTCTCCAGTGCCTGGCTTAAGGGCTTGGGTTAAACTTAAGAACCCTAAACTTGATAAACTAATTCAAAACTATAAAAAATCTCAGCAATTCTTAAAAATAAAACCAGAATTAATGGAGAATATAGGTAATTATTTCCTAAAATCTGATAGATCTGATGGTATGCCAAATGACCCAGTGGCAAGGTTTCATTTAGGAAATGGTGCGTCATTAGAGCAGATTAATTTTCTGGCAGATACTTCAAAGAATGGACTGGAAACGTCTTGTGGTTTAATGGTGAATTATCTTTATGACCTCACAAAAGTAGAGCACAATCACGAAAAATTTATTGCAGAAAAGAAAATTAACATTTCAAAAAGTGCAAAAAAAGATTTATTAGAATATAGTAAAACTAACTAAACTAATAAAGGAACGAAATGATTATCTTGAAATACTTGTCTATTGCCTTATCAATTATTTTACTTTCATCACATAGTTTTGCTAAAGAAACAAAATATTCTTGTAAGCCCAAAAGTGCTGCCGCGGTTCGTTCAAACGGTATTCAAGTCTTTAAAATTACAGGTGAAGAAAAACCTGTTGAGATTACAATTAGAGATGGAGAAGGTGTGGAATCAGGTTTTTTTTTAGTAAACAAGTCAAAATATGAAATATTAGACTTGGGAACTGGTAAAGCATATGCCTTTGATAAAAATGAACCATGGACTCATATTCAGGATATTTTCTTTTTGGATAATAATGTTTTGTCATTTATTTTAGCTGCCAATGCATCTATTACCAGATATTTATGTAATCAATCAGAATAATAGTGGCTTAAAGTTAAAAAGGTCAAAATGTATACATATTCGCAACTTTTAAAATTTTGTACTTTAGTCTTTGTTAAATTGGGTATGGATGAAGATAAGGCTGCTGACACTTCTGAAATATTAATCGAAGCAGACATGATGGGACACTCCACTCATGGTGTTAGACTCCTACCATTATATATAAAAGATGTTGAAAATGGGAATATGGCCATTAAAGGTAAGGAAGAAATACTTAAGGATACGGGAAACTGTGTTACCATAAATGGTAAATTATTACCTGGAATATGGTTAACAAAAAAATCTCTTAAACTTGCAGCAGAACGAGCAAAAATTCACGGTACATCTACAGTTCTTATAAAAAATAGCCATCATAACGGAGCACTAGCTGCTTACATGCTTCCTATTGTTAATGAAGGGTTGGTACCTATAATAAAAAGTTCAGTTCCATCATCTGCAACTGTTGCACCCTATGGTGGTACAAAAGCTTTGCTTACGCCTGACCCAATGGCTATAGCTTACCCAACTAATAAGGACCCAGTTATCATTGATATTAGTGCCTCGATTACTACTAATAATATGATAGCAGACAAAATCGCAAAAGATGAAAAGTTTGAATTTGATTGTCTATTAACATCTACGGGAATACCAACAAATGATCCCCTTGAAGTTCAAAGTAAGAATGGGACCGTCATGCCTTTAGGAGGTTTGGAGTATGGACATAAGGGTTTTGCAATGGCTTTAGGTATAGAAGCTTTGTCTCAAGGTCTTTCAGGCTCTGGTAGAAGTAAGAAGCCTAAATCTATGAATTTATCTACTTTTATTCAAGTCATTGACCCTGAAGCTTTTTCTGGTTTGAAGGCATTTAAAGAAGAAATGAGTTTTTTAACTGAACAATGTTTAAAAAACCCACCAATAGATGATAATAATAAGGTTAGAATGCCTGGGCAGACTGCAATAAATAAAAGAAAAAAATCTATAAATGAAGGTATTTTTTTAAGTATGGAAACAAATAGTACTTTGAAAGAAATTTCCAATAAGTTTGAACTAACTCTTTAGAATTTATTTATCTACCTCTCCATTGACCAATTTCACCAAGTAGATCTAAAAGCAATTTAAGTTTATCTTCACCATAACGTTTTTGAATGGCTTTATATACTAAATCCATATCAGGAGCTACTTTCTTAAGTGTATCTTCTCCCAGTAAAGTTAATTTAAGGTTGATACGTCGGCCATCGCTTGGATCAACAAACTTTGTAATAAACTTTTCTTTTTCAAGTTTATTAATAATTCTTGATAAGCTTGGTGCTAAAATGCAAGCATCAAAAGCAACTTGTCCTGCATCAGAGCAACCTTTTTCTCCTAAAACTCTTAGTACCCTCCATTGCTGTTCTGTAAAACCATATTTTATCAATATGGGTCTAACTGATAGCATCATTGACTCTCTAGCTCTAAGCAAAGCAATTGGGAGTGATTGGCTTGTTTCAGGAAAAGATATATTATCTGGTTTATTAATTTTTGACCTCCCCCAAGGTTTAAAATAAATATTGGATGAGTATACATATCTTTTTATAAAAATATACTTTTACAAATAATTTTTTTTTACATATTAATGGATGCTTATAATTTAAGTGATGGATAAAAAATGATGATAAATTTTGCAAAAGAAAAAATTTTAAAAAACGAATTATGTCTCGGTGTAGGTTTAAGACAAAGTAGGACTGTCGATATTGGTAAAATAATGTCTACATGCGGATATGATTGGTTGTTCATAGATATGGAACATAATAGCATGGATATTGATATTGCTTCTCAGATTTCTGTCGCCGCACAAGATGCCGGAATAACCCCAATAGTCAGAGTTCCAGATTTTGCTCATCATCATGCCACAAGAGTTCTTGACTGTGGAGCAATGGGCATTGTTTTTCCACATGTCGACGATGCTGAAACAGCTAAGAGGCTAGTTTCTTATTGTTTATATCCCCCTAAAGGCCATAGATCAATGACAGGGGTATTGCCTCAGTTAGATTTCCAACAAAAACCCATTGCAGATGTTGCTAACGAAATTAATAAAAATATGTTGATTGTTATTATGTTAGAAAGCCCAGAGGCTATTGATAACGTAGATAGCATAGCAGCAGTAGAAGGTGTAGATGTAATATTAATTGGTACTAATGATTTGTGTATGGAGATGGGGATTCCAGGAGATTACAGTAACCCAAGAGTAAAAGAAGCTTATAGTAAAGTAATCCAAACCTGTAAAAAGTATGGAAAAACGCCTGGCATGGGAGGTGTTTATAATGAAGAACTTATGTCTGAATATATCAAAATGGGCATGGAATTCATATTGTCAGGATCAGACCTTTCATTTATGATGCAGTCTGCATCACAAAGATCAAATAAACTTAGATCCTTTATTAAATAAAAATTTAGCTTTTTTTGGAGTTCAATATGGTTAATGTCCCTTTGTTTTCTTCTTTTAATATAAAATCTAAAATATTAAGAAACCGAATAGTCCTATCCCCAATGTGTCAATATAAAGCAAAAGATGGTAAGATAGATGAGTGGCACTTACAACATTACTCAAGGTTTGCTTTTTCTGGTTTGGGAGCTGCTTTTATTGAAGCAACAGGTGTCTCTCCAGAAGGGAGGATTGGCCATGGATGCACTGGTATTTGGAGTGATGATCATGTAGATGGTTTATCAAAAATTGCTAAGGTTTTTAAAGAATATAATTGCGTAAGTGGAATACAGCTTGCTCATGCAGGTAGAAAAGCTAGTTTCTTAAGACCTTGGGATGGTGCATCTCCAATAATCAAAGATGATGGTATTGAACCAGCATGGCAGACAATTGGTCCGAGTGCTATTCCTATTAATGAAAAATCTCCAGTTCCCAAAGAAATGACTTTAGATGATATTGTAAAAGTTAGGAATGAATTTAAAGAAGGTGCTCAAAGGGCGGATAAAGCAGGTTTTGATATAATAGAAATTCATGGAGCACATGGTTATCTGTTGCATTCATTTTTTTCTCCAATTTCAAATAAGAGAAATGACCAATATGGTGGCTCCTTTGAAAATAGAATTAGGTTTGCATTAGAAATTATAGCTGACATTAAATCTGTTTGGCCTGATAACAAACCTATTTTTTATAGATTATCTTCTATTGACGCTCCAGGTGAGGGAGCTACTTTAGAGGATAATGTCAAATTGGCGAAAGCATTAAAGCTAGCTGGAATAGATGTTATAGACTGTTCTTCGGGCGGTATTACTGGCTCTCCTGTTCTAACCAAATCAAAAATTATCCCAGGTTTCCAGGTTCCTTACTCAGAAAAGATCAAAAAAGATGCTGAAATAAGTTCAATGGCTGTAGGTGCTATTATCAGTGCTAATCAAGCAAATGATATTATTGCTAATAACAGAGCTGATCTAGTAGCTATGGGAAGAGAGTTGCTTGCAGACACTCAGTGGGTATATAAAGCAGCAACTCATTTTAATCTAGAAAATGCAAAAGATTATCTTCCAGACAGCTACTCTTTTTATCTATCAAGAAGAGACGAGTTTTTAGATAGAGCGGCAAAACCTGCGTAAAATTTTTAGGCTAAATTTTTAAATCATAAAAATCTACTGGTTTTAGTAACTTGTTTTCCTGGGACTCCAAAGCTCCAAGTTTTGCGCTTTCTTGAGTATAACTAATCCAATCTTCATCTGCCCACATTGCTGCTCTTTTCTTTTCTCTGTCATCTGCACTTTTATATACCCATATATGAGTATATTCATTTGGGTTACCAGTCTCTGTAGTCGCAAAAAGTAATGGTTGTCCAAGATGTTTAGATTGAGCAGGTTTTCCTTTTTCACTATATAATTTTAAATGAGCCTTGATAGTTCCTGGCTTGCATCTATAAGTCCTAACGTCTAAAAGCATAAAATCCTCACTATTATTTATTATTAAATAATTAACTATATAATAAATAAATGTAAAATAAAATTACCCTTTAATTATACTGATTGAATATTATGAGCTTAGGTGAAAAAATAAATACAGAAGATAGGACCCTAATCGAAGCATCTAGAGTTAGTAGGTACTTAGGGTATCCAAGAAAGGTTCCAATCTGGAGACTCGAGTTTTTGTTGCCAAGAACATGTTATATTTTTAGAGATAAAGATAATTCTGATATTGCACTAGAGATTGAGAATATGAAAGGAAATTCTATTGTTCCTGCATTATCTGCCGAAGAGGCAGAAAGAAGGTTGCGAGGATTGATACCTTCCGCAGATGTTCATGGTGAGATTACAAGACTATGAAAAAAATTTATGTTGATGCTGATGCTTGTCCAGTAAAAGACGAAGTAACTAAAGTTGCTATTCGAAATAAGATTAGTACTTACATGGTTTGCAATGGAGGCATTAGGCCATTTAAAAATTTATTAATTAAATTGATAATAGTTTCTGAAGGAGCTGATGAAGCAGATAAATGGATTTTTAATAATGTTATAGCTAACGACATTGTTGTTACTGCCGACATACCATTAGCTGCAAAATGTCTAGACAAAGGTGCGAATGTAATAAAACATGATGGTCAGGTCTTAACAGTTAATAATATTGGTAATATCTTGGCTACTAGGGACTTAATGTCGGATTTAAGATCATCTGATCCATTTTTAAAAGGTAAAAATAAAAGTTTTTCTCAGATTGATAGAGGTAGGTTTCTCAACTCTTTACAAAGTTTAATATAGTATTGAAATTTATAGAAATAAATTTTGGGCTTAGAGCTTTAATTTTTTTTATTTGCTAAAAAACTAAATTTAGCATATACGATGATAACTATCTTAGCCTAAGAAGGCAGTCAGTGTTTCTGACTAATACGATCGACTTCCTTGCTCATTTAATGTTCAATCTAGTCTGGCGTGTTTTGATTGAACAACAAAGCTTAAAAATAAGCTAATTACAAGGAGTTAAGTATGCCTAACGGTACAGTTAAATGGTTTAATCCAAATAAAGGTTTTGGTTTCATAGAACCAGAAGGTGGATCTCAAGATGTTTTTGTTCACATTTCTGCAGTAGAAGCTGCTGGAATGAACACATTAAATGATGGAGCAAAGATTAGTTTTGAACTAGAAACTGGTAAAAATGGTAAAGTAGCTGCAGTTAATTTACAATCCATCTAAAATCGTTTTTTAACGAATATTTAAAGGGCCTTTGGCCCTTTTTTTATTTGTACAAAAATAATTGAAAGTTTCTTTAATTTTTTTTTCAATTTGTTTACCATTATATTCAGAAGTAAAGGGGTAAGATATGAAAACATTAAGGTTATCAAAATCAACTATGGAAAAAAGAGTTTCCAAATTTGTAGAGCTAGAACCATTACCTATTCAAATTGACAAGACTGTTCCCCAAGCTGGTAAGGATATTGTTTACGCTAGAGAACTACTTTCAGTAATAGGTTTGGACCCCTCTGAAGGTAAAACCCCTATTAATTCAGGTGCTCCAATTATAGGTGCAGGTGGAATTACTATGACTTTAGCTAAATGTCCTCCTGGTCAAGGCCCAGGTTTGCATAACCATGTTGCTACTTTTGAGACTTTTACGGTTCTAGAAGGAAAATTTCTTATTAAATGGAATGATGATGGTTCCGAAGAATTGATATTAGAAAAATACGATACGATATCTATTCCTCCCGGTGTTTGTAGGTCATTTACAAATGTTGATGACAAAGAAGGACTCTTACAAGTAATTATTTCTGGAGGAGTTCACGATATGAATGATATATCTTTTACTCCTCATGCAGCTAAAAAAATGGAAAATATAGAACCAAACCTATCTAAAAAATTTGAAAATATAGGTTTCAAGTTTAATGCAGGGTTATAAATTAACTAAGATAATGTACCTGCAAGAGGAATTGTGACTATTGACAATATTGTTGTAATTAGCAAGGCTCTTGTAATAGGGTTGGGATTAACTCCATATTGAGTTGAGAAAATTAATGCCATTAGGCCTACAGGAGCAGAAGCAACCATAATAGTTGTTTCAGAAACAGAGAAATCAATTTTATTAAGATTCCATATTAAAATTATTGCAAGTATTGGATGAAGAATAACTTTAAAAATAACAATCAAATAAGATATTTTAATTTGTGTTCTTTCTAATCTTTGAGACAGTATTATACCTGCTGCAAAAAGAGCACATGGTGCAGCAGATTCTGAAATAAACTCTAAGGATCTCGAAATTGTTATAGGTAATTTAATTTCAAAAAATATAATTAAAAGGCCTATAATAAAGGCTAATAATGGAATGTTTGAAAACTGTTTAAGAAAAATAATTTTCAAGCTTAACTTTTGAAACTTTAGACAATCTAAAATTATTAAATTAATTACAAGAAATATTACATCAAACCCAATTATTGCAATTATAGGATTTATTAAATTGGCTTCATATTCATTTAAAGCCATTGGGTAAACGAATAATAAGTGGTTTGCAAAAGATGATGCCATTCCAATTATGACTGATTCACTCCAATTTAATTTAAATAAATATCTACATAATAGCATTGCTATTAAATAAATTATAATTTCTGAAATTACATAGTTTGAAATCAGCAGCCAATTGATAATGGAAAAATTAATTGACAAGGTCATTTTTAAGGTGATTGCAGGTACGGCTATAAGGCCCACATATTTGATAATCGCAAGACTTTCACTATAATTAAAAAAAGATTTTTTTGCTGCTATAAATCCAAGAAAGATTAATATAGCGACTGGTAAAAAAGAATTTACAAAAAAATCTATCAAGATTTCTTTTGCTTTAATTTCGTTATAATTATGCCAGCTATTATAATGAGAAAAGCTCCAATAATTGTATTATTTTGAGGAACCTCATCATATATTAAATAACCCCAGAAAGCTGCTAACAATACAGTTAAATACACAAATGGAGCCGCAAAAGATGCGTTTATAATTTTCAAAGCTTCTATGAATAAAAAATGACCTAAAGTTGCTAATAATCCTAAACAAAACATAAGAATGGTTTGATTTAAATTAGGCCATTCCCAAAAAAAGATAATAAATGGTAAAGATAATATGGTTCCCGTGATTGCCGTAAATAATAAGGTTGTTTGATTAGAATCAGATGAGTTAAGAAATTTTGTTGATATAGTAAAAAATGCAAAGCAGAGGGCTGCTAAGAAAGGAAATATAATAGCAAAGTTGAATGTTTCACTATTTGGGTTGGCTATTACTAAAGCTCCAATTAACCCAATAATGACAATAATAACCTGAATAAAAGATATTTTTTCTTTTAAAATAAAGAAAGCTAGGATTGTAGTAATTACTGGGCCAATCATATAAATTGCAATATTTTCTGCAAATGGCAAGTAAGCTAAACCAGAAAACATAAAGCAGGTTGTTACTAATAACAATACACCCCTTAGCACTTGCAAGGCTGGAAAAGCACTTTTTAAAAAACTTTTTGAATTTTTGTTAAATATAATTAATAAAATTATTACCTGTGACAAATACCTTGCGAAAACAATTTGAAAAGGGTTAAAAATTTGGCCTAATTCTTTTGCGGTCAATTCCATTACTGAAAAAAAGAAATAAGTTGTAATAAGAAGAAAAGTTCCCAAAAGAGTGTTTGAAATTTCTACTTTAAAATATTTATTAAGAAAATTAGGCATTACTTAACATATTAAATTTTTCTTAAATAGTCATTCCATATTTCTACAAATATCCAAACGAAAAAAGGACGAAGGATGGGGGTCCTTCGTCCTTGTGTTTTAGATGACATATTAGCTACCTT